>CBDUXZ010000033.1:0-10234 GCA_965371325.1 uncultured bacterium
AGCCCCCATCGGAGATTCCATAGGCCTGACGGTCGTCCTCCCCCCCGCTTTACGAGGTGAGGACCGCGTTCTCATGCGTGTGCATGTCTCGAGGGAAAGCGGAAACAAGTCCGAATCGTTTCCCGAGGTGAGACCTGTCGAGGCGGGGGGCAAGGTCCGGATGAGGGTCGACACAAAGCCGGGCGCGCCTGAGGCAATTCGGCTATTTGCCAAGAAGCTCTCCGCTTCCAAGCGGATTTCCAAGGGTCCCTATCGGGTGCCGAATTCGGCAGCTCTGGAATTCGGGATCGCAGCCATTGATGATGGCTGGTACGAGGACCCGCCCTCGGTAAGTTTTCGCGTACACGCTTCACTCCAGGGACAAGAAGGCGAATCAAAACTGCTTTTCGAGCGGACCGTGAAGTCCTCCCGTCGCCTCTCGGAGACCCGATGGATCGACGAACGGCTCGATCTCGCCGAGCTTGCAGGGAAGGATGTCGTCTTCATCTTCGAAACGCTCGTCGGCGCCGGGGAGCCCGTCGCCGTATATCCCCTTTGGAGCAATCCTACCCTCTACCATGCCGAACGCCTGGAGGAGAGCTGGAATTTCATTCTCATATCCCTCGATACCCTGCGCGCCGGCCAGCTGGGGACCTACGGCTACCCACTGAACACTTCGCCGTTCATCGATGAGCTGGCCCGGGGGCCGACCGTCGTCTTCGAAAACGCGATGACCACCGCATCGGCCACGCCCCAGGCCCATATGAGTATGTTCACCGGGCTCTATCCCTCGGTGCACGGGATCACGGTGGGCCTCCGCAAGCTCTCCAAGAAATTGATAACGGTGACGGAGATTCTACGCGAAGCGGGATATGAGACCGGTGCGATCACCGAAGATGGATGGCTTGCAACGCTCTTCGGCTTCAGCCGTGGCATGAACAGTTACCGGGAAAACAAGAGCGCCAGCATCTGGAATCCTACCGGGCAGGTGGATCAGACAGTGGATGAAGCGCTCGGCTGGTTGAAACTACACGGCGGGAAAAAGTTCTTCCTATTTCTCCATACCTACCAGGTTCACGACCCCTACGCGCCACCTCCCGAATACCAGGATCTGTTTTCACCCTACCGTCACGAAGACATGACCTACAGTTCAGAAGAGAATCTTCCGGATAACCTGAAAGCGATGCGAGACTATGACCGGGAAATTCGTTATACGGACGATGAGCTCCGTCGTTTTTTCAAGGGGCTGCAGGACCTGGGGCTCGAGGGCAAAACAGTCGTCCTCATTACCTCCGATCATGGAGAAGAATTCCTGGAGCACGGTCATTATTCCCATGGCGCGCATCTGTACGACGACGAAATTCTCCACGTTCCATTGATCGTCTGGGGCCCGGGGATTGTTCAGGGTCCGCGCCGGGTTCCCGAACTCGTCTCCATCGTGGATCTGATGCCGACCCTCCTCGAACTCTCCGGGGTTCCGAGGCCGGGGGGTCTGCAGGGGGTTTCCCTTGCGAAGACAGTGACGGATGCAGACGAATCGCCGCCCGGGGATCGAACGGTGTTCGCCGAAGCCTGGGCCAAATTGATGGTCGTGGGGCCAAATCGCCTCGTGGTTCCCTGGAAACGACCCGCTCTTGCGATTCGGAACGAGCGTTTCAAATACATCGTCAGCGACATGGACAACCCGGCCGGGCCCCGTATCGAGTTGTACGATATTGTGAAGGATCGGGGTGAGCGAGAGAACATTAGCGAAATAAAGCCGGATCCGTGGCCCTCGGGGCGCCGCGAGATCTTGACTTACCTGCAGACGAGCGGGGGAATACGTCAGAGCCTTTTGGCAGGCACGGCTCAAGAAGATATGCCCCAGGTTGTGATCGATCCCCGGCGAGAGGAGAAGCTGCGCGCCTTGGGTTACATCCAGTAGATAACTCTGCTCTGCGGAAAAGTACCCCTGCGTGCACTGACTGATTTCTTTTTCCTCTCTTCCGGTCTGCGCCCCAGACCCAGCGATCGTTTACAAGGATTGTTTCGCCCCCCATGGTTGTTCCCCGTCGAGAACCGTTCGGATCGTAAGGCGATGAAGGCCCCGTCCAACCGGCACGAAGATTAAGGGGCGGGTCCAGGTCAGAGCGTGAGCCAGGTTCCTGCTTGCGCGTGCTGCTGGATGGGAGACTGGAGCTTTGAGGAAGAAAATCGTCCTTACCCACCTTGCCGCCCTCCTCATCCTGGCCTCCGTGGCCGGCGGGCTCTGGGTTCAGCGGGTTCATGTCGACCGCCCCGACAAGCACGGGATGCTGAACCTGGATATCATCCGTTATTGGTACCCGGTCGCGGTTCACATCCGCGGTGCGTTGCACGAGGGGCGGCTGCCTCTCTGGAATCCCTACCAGTATGCGGGAATCCCCTTCCTGGCCCTGCAGATGCCGGGGGCCTTGTATCCTCCTAACCAATTGCTGATGGCCTCGTTTCGACCCGCCCGGGCCCTCGAAGCCCACGCCCTTTTTCATATGGTTGTTGCGGGATTCTTCACATGGCTTTTGGCCGCACGGCTCGGGCTGAGTATGCCGGCCCGGATGGCAGCAGCGCTGGCTTTCACCCTGGCGCCTGCCTTACGACATGGCTTCTACATGGTGTCCTATCTCTCGACCCTGGCGTGGATCCCCGCGGTATTCTGGGCAGTCCACGGACTGATGACGGAGGCGCGGGCTCGCTGGGCACTGGCGCTTTCTCTCTCCCTGAGCATGTCCTTCCTGGGAGGGTATGCGCAGGGCTTTCTATATCTGGCTCAATCCGGATTTCTCTATGGGCTCTTCTGTTTTGCCTTCCTTGCCCGCAGCGGCCTGCGCCTTCGCGCCCTGGCAACGGCGATGCTGGCCGCCGCCTTGACCTTCGGCCTCATCGCTCTCCAATTATTTCCTACCCTGGAACTGGTGCGGCTGGCGACCCGAACTTTCGAGGGGCTGGGCCTGTATGCCGCTTCCTGGGGTGCCGTCAGACCAGAGGCACTGCTCGAAGGTCTCTTCGGAAGCCTTGGGAAGCATCAGAGCTTATGGAAAGCGTCCACCCTGGGACTTACAGGGGTTAGCTTCCTGTCGTTGCCGATGCTTCTTTGCGGCCTGGCCGCCCGGCGTTGCCGGAGTCAGTGGGTATTTTTCGTGTCGGCCGGAATTCTTAGTGCGCTGTTCATGCTTGGGGCCGAATGGGGTGTGTTCGGCTTTTACTACTACCAACTTCCGCTGGGTGGAGTCTTTCGCAATCCCTCGAGAATGTCGTATCTTTATGCCTTTTTCGTGTCAGTAATTATCGGTATCGGTGTTCAGGGGGTGTGTGAGCTGCTGATAAGGAGAGGGATACGAAGATTTGCGGTGGTGTCTGTCGGCGTGCTCTTGACAGTAATTGTCGGACTCGATCTTTTCTCGGGAAGCAGGCTTATTTACGCTCATCCGGTTCTTTCGCCCGAGAGAAAGTACGCGCCGACCGAGCTTATCGAAGGACTACGAGTCCGTAAGGATTTCGGGCGCGTGTTTATCGATGATGGGTGGAGGCTTTCCAGCACCCGACTTCAGGCAAAGGCTGGCACCATGAATCGTCTATTCGTGGTTCCGGATTACGAACCCATCCTGCCGCGAGCTTACGCAGAGTACTTTGATATAAGAACGAGAGGTCCCTGGCACGCGCGTCTCAATGTCTTGAACCAAAGGCAGAATGCGGTCGATCCCGGGTTCTTCCGGCTCCTCGATCTAATGAGTGTTCGTTACTACGTTGTTCTTCCGGAAGGGAACCCGGTTGTAGTCCGAAGACTTGCAGGGCTCGTTGGAAACGTGGCCATGCCCGCGGGGGATGCCTATGTCGTGAAGAGGGAAAGCGCCCTGCCTCGCACCTATCACGTCCACCGAACGATTCACGAGCCCGACGACGCAAGGGCCCTCGATCGCCTGAGAAGCGCATCCTTCAGGCCCCGTCAGGAGGCGGTCGTCAGCGAGCCAATCTTGCCTCTGGGCGATCCACCGGATGGCGACGGGGAGAGCGCTGCCATCACTTCTTATGAACCGGAGAAGATTGTCATCGAGGCTACCTGCGCCTCTCCGTGCCTGCTCGTGCTTACGGATCTTCACTATCCGGGGTGGATGGCGTACGTCGACGGAGAAGAGAGCAGCATTTACCGTGTGAACACCCTGTATCGCGGACTTCGTCTCGAGGCCGGTTCTCACGAAATTGTGTATCACTATCGTCCCCGATCGTTTCGGATCGGGAGCCTGATCTCACTCGGGACGCTGGCGCTGATTGCCCTGGGGCTGGTTTTCACGGCAGTTCGTCGTCGGTCTCGGAATTCCCGCGCGAGCGCCTGATTGCCCTGAGGCCGACGATGGGGAAAACGACCGTGCTATTCCAGAAAGCTGTATCGGCGCTTTGCTACTCGTATATTCGGGAGGTTTGTCAAACCCCGCCGAGGATCCCGTTCCCCGACAACCGCGTGGTGGCGTTCGTTCTGGACGAGATCTCGAGGATGCCCGATCACCTGCGTTTGCCCCTGAAACTCTTCACGCTGCTATTCGACTTCCTGGCCTTGCCCCTGTTACGTAGCCCGTTTCACCGCCGGCATCACCTCGGGCGGTGGCGATGGATAGAGTCCTGGCGGGCTTCCCCAATCGGGCCCTGCCGGGATCTGATGCGGTTTTATGAAGGACTCGTGGTCTTTTGCTGGTACAGTGATGCGTTTGACTGGCGGGACCGGCAATAACCCCGACGTGCTCCTTATTCTCCGTGTTGTCAGCGGCTGAGGTGGCAGGCCCCTGCACGTGAGCGATTCTGCAACGGGAGGCATCATCGAAGTCCCCTCGGATCTGATCCGGACCGAGATTGCGGTGATCGGGTCTGGTCCCGGTGGCTCGGTGACGGCCTGTCTCCTTGCGGAGGCGGGACGAGAAGTACTCTTGATCGAGGAAGGGCCTTTTCTCCCGCTTGAATCCTGCCCCCCCTTTTCCAAAGAAGAGATGGTTCAGAAGTACCGCCACGGAGGCGTGACGGCAGCCATGGGCCGGACGAAGATCAACTACGTCGAGGCGCGGTGCGTGGGAGGCGGCAGCGAGATCAACAGCGCGCTCTATCACCGGACGCCTCCGGATATCCTGGAGAGCTGGCGGACCGGGTGGGGGGTGGAAGCCTTGACCGAGCAGGATCTTCTCCCCCACTTCAAAGCCAACGAAGAGGAGCTCAGCGTTTCAACGCCCCCGGGTCAGGCGCCGGAATCCTCACTCAGGTTGCATGCGGGGGCGGAGAAACTGGGCTGGAAATCGTTGGAAGTGCCACGCTGGTTTCGCTACGAGTCGCAAGCCGGGGACAGGGAAAAGCCGCCGCGTGGAATACGCCAGTCCATGACCAAAACCTTTGTTCCGAGGGCGCTCGATGCCGGGTGCAAGCTGCTACCCGGTTTTCGCTTGAGGGTACTGCGCAGAATTGGCGGCCGCTGGACCCTCGAAGCCGAGTCGGCCGCCGGCCGCCGGATACGCATCGAGGCCCAGAGCGTCTTCGTCTGTTGCGGGGCCATACAGACGCCGGACCTCTTGAGGCGCAGCGGCATCCGACGCAACGTCGGTAACACACTCAAGCTTCATGCCACGGTAAAGATCGTGGCCCGCTTCCCTCAGGAGGTCAATGCGCCGGATATGGGAGTGCCGGTCCATCAGGTCAAAGAGTTCGCCTCGCGCTTCAGCTTCGGCTGCGCGATCAGCTCCCCACCCTATCTGGCGTTGGCTATGCTCGATCATCCGAAGCATGCGCACGAGGTCGATACCGATTGGCGCCGGATGGCGATCTACTACGCGATGATCCGGGGGGGGGAGGGGAAGGTGCGGCCACTTCCATTCTGCAACGACCCGCTCGTGACCTATCGACTCGCACCCGAGGATCTGGGAGATCTCTCGAACGCCCTGGGCAAGCTCTCCCGCCTTCTCTTCGCGGCTGGCGCCGAAGCACTCTACCCGAGTGTCGCCGGGCTTCCACGGTTGACCAGCGATCGGGATGTCGCCCGGATCCCAGGCGCCCTGCCGCCGCGGCGGACGAGCCTGATGACAATACACCTAATATCGACCTGCCCGATGGGGGAGAACGTGGAGCGCTGCGCGGTGGATTCCTTCGGAAGGCTGCACGGTGTTCCCAATCTTCACGTCGCCGACGCCTCACTCTTGTGTGACGCACCCGGGGTCAATCCTCAGGGAACGATCATGGCGCTCGCTCGGCGGAACACCTTGGAGTTTCTCGGGCATCTGTGAGATCGCGAGCGTGACGTTCGCGTATCTGCCTTCGCGCCTGGTTGTCGTGATCGGTGCCTCGGGAAGCCCGCGGTTGGGCCGGGTTTTGACCTGGGTTGGGTTTGACTCGGCACTTGCTTGAATTCGGGAAATAGAAAATGCATTTCGGCACAGACAGGATACTTGTCACCGGGGCGCTTGGCTGGCTGGGCACCGGCCTTCTGCATTCGCTTCTCGAAGGTATTCCCGAGTGCCATGTGTTGAGGGAACATCAATCCGACCTCAAGATTCGCGCTCTGATCCTTCCGGAAACGAACGCCGGCGGACTGACAGCGCTCTCTGACCGCATCGAAGTGGTGACCGGTGATATCGGAAGACCCGAAGATTGCGCGCGTTTTTGCGAGGGCGCGGAAGGCGCAATCCTGCTGCATACGGCCGGCGTCATCCATCCGCGACGCACCAGCGAGTTCTACGCGGTTAATGCACGAGGAACCGGAAATCTTCTGGGTGCCGCCGTCGCGGCGAACATCAAGCGGGCGGTGGTCATGTCCTCCAATTCGCCCTGCGGGTGCAATCCGCACCCCGATCACCTGTTTGACGAGCAGTCGGCCTATAACCCTTACATGGGCTACGGTCGCTCCAAAATGCTTATGGAGAAGGAAGTAAGGAAGCGCCACCAGGAGGGCGGGATCGAAACAGTGATCATTCGTTCGCCGTGGTTCTACGGACCCTATCAGCCTCCGAGGCAGACGTTGTTTTTCCAGATGATCCAGGACGGAAAAGCCCCGGTGGTTGGAGGAGGGGAGAACCTCCGCTCGATGGCGTATATCGACAACCTCTGCCAGGGAATGATACTGGCGGCCCTCATCGAAAAAGCCGGCGGCGAGATCTACTGGATAGCCGACGAGCGGCCATACTCAATGAACGAGATCATCGATACCATCGAGCGGCTCCTGGAAGGAGAGTTTGGTAAGAAGTGCGCGCACAAACGATTACGCCTGCCGGGTTTTGTCAGCGAAGTGGCATGGGTGTGTGACCGGTTCATCCAGGCGATGGGGTTCTACCACCAGAAAATCCATGTCCTGTCCGAGATGAACAAGACGATTGCCTGTTCGATCGAGAAGGCGAAGCTGGAATTGGGCTATTCCCCGACCGTTGCACTTGAGGAAGGGATGCGACGGAGCTTGAGGGCGCTCGATTAAGACTTTTTTGGAATGTCGCAAGATGTGTTGATGGAGAGATGGCGTGAGAGCACCGCCGCGAAGACCGAGACCATGATATGACGGAACAGAGCCCCCTAAGAGTCCTAATCACTGGTGGCTCCGGTTACTTCGGTTCACTTCTTCTACGAAGATTGCTCGCGGGGGGCGCACACTGCCGCGTCCTCGACCTGAACGACGCGCAGGATCGCCCCCCGAGGGTGGAGTTCGTCGGGGCCGATATCCGCGACTACGAGGCAACCCGCCTGGCCTGTGAGGACATTGATATCGTTCATCACAACGTCGCGCAGGTGCCCCTGGCCAAGAACCGGGATCTGTTCAGGTCCGTCAACATCCATGGCACCGAGAACCTGTTGAAGGCGGCGGCAGAGGCCGGCGTCAAGAAAGTTATCCACACTTCTTCGAGCGCTGTCTACGGCGTGCCGCCGGCCAACCCGGTAACCGAGGAGACGCCTCCCCGGCCCCAAGAGGCCTACGGCCGGGCCAAGTACGAAGCCGAGATGCTCTGTCACCGGTACGCCCGGCAGGGGCTGGATGTCTCGATCATTCGCCCCCGCACTATCATGGGCCACGGGCGACTGGGCATCTTTCAGATCCTGTTCGAGTGGATCCGTGAAGGTGCCAACGTGCCGGTCCTCGGCCGGGGCGACAACCTCTACCAGTTCGTGCACGCCGACGATCTGGCCGAGGCGTGCATCCTGGCTGCGGCGCGGCCCGGCCCCGCCACGTACAACTGCGGCGCCGAGAGCTTCGGGACCATGCGCGAGGTTCTGGCGAGTCTCTGTGCGCACGCCGGCACGGGCTCGAAGGTGAAGAGCCTCCCCATGGCGCCGGCGGTGGCGGCCATGAAGGTCACGAGCGCCCTGGGGCTCTCGCCCCTCGGTGCCTACCACGCGCTGATGTACGGACGATCAATGTACTTCGACATATCCAAGGCATGCCGCGAATTGGGCTCGAGACCCCGTTACTCTAACAACGAGATGTTCATCCAGAGTTACGAGTGGTACCTTGCGCACCGCGACGAAGTGCGTAACACCAGCGAGGGAAGCGCTCACCGAAGAGGAGTTGAGCAGGGCATCCTGCGGTCGTTGAAATGGTTTTTGTAGCTTCCCCGTAGATCGCGTGGAGAGTATTCTCCCCGCTATCGCGATGCTTGGGTGAAAGGGGTTATGGCTCTCATCCCACTTCGTAGAACCCGCCAGTGGACGAAGAACCTACTTTGTCTGGCCGGTGTGATCTTCAGCGGACGGCTGTTGGACTTTAGCGTGTTACCGTTTGCGCTGCTGGCCGTCATCGTGTTTTCACTCGGCTCGTCCTCCGTCTACATTCTCAATGACATTATCGATCGGGAACGAGACCGCCAGCATCCGATCAAGCGCAACCGCCCCATCGCCAGCGGCAAGGTCAGCATACCCGCCGCGGCCGCGCTGGGAACTGTTCTGGCCGTTATCGCGTTGATCGGCGCGAGAGGTATCGGATGGGAGGCCCTGGTTTGCCTCATCCTCTACCTGATCAACAGTGCCGTGTACAGTTTATGGCTCAAGCACAGGGCACTTTTCGACGTGCTCTCGATCGCTTTCGGCTTCGTCCTCCGGTTGCTGGCCGGTGTGTATTTGCTTGGCGAGATTCCAACGGCATGGATGACACTTTGTGTGTTCTTTCTGGCGCTCTTTCTCGGTCTTGTGAAAAGAAGGGCCGAACTGCAGTCGCTGGAGGGCAACCAGGACCTCCAGCGCCCCGTTCTGAAAAAGTACACACTTCCCTACCTGGACAATCTCGTGAACACCGCTGCAACGATGGTCATTCTTTGCTATGCGTTATTCACTACCCTCTCGGGAAAAAACACTTCACTCATTGTCAGCCTACCATTCGTCTACTACGGAGTTATGCACTACACGCGTGTGATGCTCGTGGAGAAGGGCGGGGAAGAGCCTGAGTCAATTCTTCTGACGGATATTCGAATTATTCTCAGTATCACGTTGTGGTTCGTAACTTACTATGCCGTCATGCACTGGAATCTGAAGTTATTCGAATGACCCGAACCCGTACAATTATTGGGTAGGGTGGGGCGAAACCAAAGCGCAAGAGGCCAGGGAATGAACAAGAAGTATGCGATAGTGATGCTTATTATTGTGAGTTCAGCGTTGTTCAGCCTTCTTACGGTGACTATCCACGCGAGGGAGTTAGGAATAGTTTACTTGGAGATGGGGAATCAACTCAAACGGCACTTGGCTGTGCTTCAGGGGACAGCGATTAGTCATTGGCAATATCGAGTACTGCCAGATTATTTGATTGAATTTCTGATTCAGTATTATAAAAGATTGGATATTGTTCATCCGGTCGCGTCTGCATTTACTTCCTTTCGTTTTATTCAAGGTGTAATGATATTTCTAACTTGCCATTTGTACTACAGAAAGCTAGGTCTCTCCACGGTTCACTCTCTCATGGGTCTAAGCATATTGGCATGGGGCATGACCCACGCCAACCATGATAGTGACTTACAGTTCAATCTTTACTTTGATGTCTTCTTCTTTCTTTCTGCGGGAATCGTGATAATCAGTCACAAGTATCTATGGATTATACCTATTACTATCCTGGCGGCATCAAATCGCGAAACCAGCGGATTAATCCCCGTCTTGCTGTTTGCATGCTATTTGCCTGCGAGAACCAGGAAACCTCCATACTTCGCGATTACGAAGGCACAATTGAAGCCCATAATCATATCGGTTGCTTCTTTGGCACTGTACACGATCATATTTTTTGGTCTTAGATTTCTTCTGGGGC
>CBDUXZ010000034.1:0-10059 GCA_965371325.1 uncultured bacterium
AATTGCTGGGGCGCACCGTGACGCTCGCCCCCGATTGCGTGGGCCCCGAGGTGGAAAAACGCGCTGCGGCTCTCGCGCCGGGCGATGTCATGCTCCTCGAGAACCTTCGCTTTCATCCCGAGGAGCAGAAGAACGACGCCGCCTTCGCCCGTTCGCTCGCATCCCTCGCCGACGTATGGGTGAACGATGCCTTCGGCGTCGCCCACCGCGCGCACGCGAGCACGGCCGGGATGGGCGCGCAGAGCAAGGAGAGCGCCGCGGGACTACTCCTTCTTAAAGAGATCGCGTTCCTCTCACCCCTCCTCTCGGGCGCCGCCCACCCATTTGTGGCCGTCATCGGGGGGGACAAGGTTTCCGATAAGCTGTCCGTCCTCGAAAATCTCCTCGGACGCACGGAACGTATTCTCATCGGAGGCGCGATGGCCTACACTTTCCTGGCCGCCCAGGGTGAGGGCACCGGGGAATCGCTCGTCGAGGCCGATCGTATCGAAGAGGCGAGGAAACTTCTTGCCGACCCCGCATCGGCAGGCAAGCTGGCCCTTCCCAGCGATCACGTTGTCGCCCGGGAGGTGAAGGCGGGCGCGGCGTCCCGGATCGCAGCGTCGATCGATAACGGCTGGGCCGGCGTCGACATCGGCCCGGAGACCGCCGGGACCTACGCGGCCGAAATTGCGAGGGCCCGCACTATCTTTTGGAACGGGCCGATGGGGGTCTTCGAGATAGCGCCCTGGAACAAAGGGACGCTGGCCATCGCGAAGGCGGTGGCAGCGGCGACGGACAAGGGCGCGACAAGCGTCGTGGGGGGCGGCGATTCGGTAGCGGCGATTCGGACCGCGGGTGTTGACGAACGCATCTCGCATGTCAGCACGGGAGGCGGGGCCTCCCTCGAGTTCATCGAAGGGCGGGTGCTTCCAGGCATCGCGGCGCTCGAGTAGCTAAGGAGGGGGGCTCATGCAGGTCCGACGCAAGCCGGTTGTGGTTGGCAACTGGAAGATGCAGAACCTTCAGGCGGAATCCGCCAGCCTGGTGAAAGAGATTCGCGCGCTCGTCGATGATGTCATTGAGGTGGATATCGGTATCGCGCCTCCCTTCACCTCACTCGGGATTGTCAACCGGGAGCTCCAGGGCAGCGTGATGCGCCTCGTGGCGCAAAATTGCTTCTTCGAGGCGCGGGGCGCATATACCGGTGAGGTTTCCGCCAAGATGCTTGCAGACGTGAACTGCGCTTACGTCATCGTCGGCCACTCGGAACGACGGCATATCTTCGGCGAAGCCGATGATGACATCTCCAAGAAGGTCAAGCTTGTTCTCCAGCACGGCATGACCCCGATCCTCTGCGTGGGTGAAACCCTGGACGACCGCGACGAGGATCAGACCTTCCGGGTCGTGGGGCGGCAGGTCGAGATCGGGTTATCAGGCTTTACGGCCCGCGGCGTCGAGGGAACAGTCATCGCCTACGAGCCCGTCTGGGCCATCGGGTCGGGGAAAACCGCCACGCCGGAGCAGGCGCAGGAGGTGCACGCCTTCATTCGCGGTTACGTGAACGACGTTTACGGCGAGGAGGCCGCGGGGAACATCCGGATTCAGTACGGAGGCTCGGTCAAACCTGCCAATGTGCGCCAGCTCATGGAACAGCCTGACATCGACGGCGCGCTTGTCGGGGGGGCGAGCCTGGAAGCCGCGTCGTTCGCCGAAATCATTCGCGGGGCCATCCCCCGCTGACGACCCGGAAGGGGTCGTGTGAAGGAGTCGCTGCATGAGCGTTCTGTTGACCGTCATCCACATCCTGGCCTGTTTTCTCCTCGTAACCATCGTGTTGCTCCAGGCGGGCAAGGGCGCCGACATCGGCGCTGCCTTCGGAGCGGGCGCAAGCCAGACCATGTTCGGCAGCCGGGGCGCCACCACGGTGCTGCAGAAGGCCACGGCGGGTATCGCGATTACCTTCATGCTGACCTCGCTCGGACTGGCCTACTACTCCCGCAAGGGCAACGTGGAGAGCGTGGTGGATCAGGGTGCGCCGACGGCGACCGAGTCCGGCGCCGCTGCGCCCGCGGCTCCAGATCCCTTCCCTGTCGCACCCGGCGGCGAGGCCGGGCTTCCCGGCGCCCCCGCGGGGAGCGCCCCGGCAGGCGACCTGCCGGCCCCCGGCGCGCCCTAGAGAGCCGCGCGTCTGGCCGGGTAAAGACGTTCCTGTTAGTATCTCGCGCGCGCGTCTCCCGGCCCTCTGTTTGGGAGGCGGCGCGGGGACAAAGACCCTCTGCCCAGGTGGCGGAATTGGTAGACGCACCAGCTTGAGGGGCTGGCGTGGGCAACCATGTGCTGGTTCGAATCCAGTCCTGGGCACCATTTCATGATCGCTTCATGATCGCTGCGGCGGTCGGATAGCTGCAGAAACGCCACTTCTCGCGACGTGGCGTTTCTGTTTTTCAGGCCCGCCGGACGGACCGCCTCCGCCCCTGCTCGACTCTGTCACAGGGACGCGATATCCTTGCTACTCGTCCCGGGCACACGGAATTCCCCTCCACCCACCCACAGCGGGCTTCCCATGACCCCCGAGATCACGATCTCTTTTTGGATCGTCGCCGGCCTCCTGCTTGCCGGCTGCGTCATGCTGCTCATGCTGATTATCCGGCTCTCTCCCAAAGGGCAGGCCGGTGCGCAGAGCGCCGTTCGCGATGAGCTGCGGTCCGCGCGGGAGGAATCGGGCAGGGCCGCGCGGGAGCTTCGGGAGGAGGTATCCCGGAACCTGGGATCGCTGTCCACCACCGTGTCCGGTACGCTGAGCGGGATGGGCGATCTGCAAAAGAACGAGCTTCAGAGGGGTTCAGACAGGATTGGGAAACTGAGCGAGTCGACCGAGAACATCATCGCCCGCCTTCGGGACACAATAAACGAGCGCCTGAAAACACTTCAGGAGGGGAACGAGAAGAAACTCGATGAAATGCGCAAGACGGTCGACGAAAAACTCCACGATACGCTCGAGAAGAGGCTGGGCGAAAGCTTCGAGCTCGTAAGTCAACGCCTGGAGGCCGTTCAGCGTGGTTTGGGCGAGATGAAAAGCCTCGCCGACGGCGTGGGAGACCTCAAGAGAGTCCTGACGAACGTCAAGACACGCGGAACATGGGGTGAAATCCAGCTGGGAGCGATCCTCGAACAGATTTTGACTGTTGATCAGTACGAGAAAAACGTACAGACCCGGGAAGGCTCGGGGGAAACCGTGGAGTACGCCATCCGGTACCCCGGGCCGGACAGGGACCCGGAGACCTGTGTGTGGCTACCCATCGACTCGAAGTTCCCCCAGGAGGACTACATTCGGTTGCAAGAGGCCGCCGAGGCGGGAGACGCAGACGCCGTTCGAAAAGCGGGCCTGGAGCTCGCGCGCGTGGTGCGTAAGTCCGCAAAGGACATCGCGGAGAAGTATCTGGACCCCCCGCGCACCACGGACTTCGGCGTGATGTTCCTTCCGACCGAAGGGCTGTACGCGGAAGTAAACAGGCATCCCGGCCTGCTTGAGGAATTGCAGCAGACTTATAGAGTGACCGTCGCAGGACCCGCGACCCTGGCTGCCTTCCTGAACGCCCTGTACATGGGATTCAGAACGCTTGCGATCGAGCAGAGGGCCAGTGAAGTCTGGAAGGTACTTGCGGGGGTGAAAACCGAGTTCGGGAAGTTCGGCGGCGTGCTCGATAAGGTAAAGACCCAGCTCAACAGGGCGAGCAGCAACCTCGAGAAGACGGGCATCCGCACCCGCGCAATGGAACGCAGGCTGCGGGAGGTCGAACAGCTTCCCGAGGCGGAGGCCAAACAAGTGCTCGCGCTCTCCGGCCCTGAAGAGGACCCCGAAGAAGACCCCGAAGAAGACATAGAAGCGCAGGATGAAGAGTAGCCGTCGCGCCTCAGTCCCCCGCTTTGTCCTCCCTCCCCTCCTCGATCCACTGGTAACGATCGTAGAGCCGATCGCGCTCCTGCTTCGCTGCCTGATACGCCTTTAGCGTCGTGTCGAATTGTGCCTGGTCGCCGTAGAGATCGGGATTTGCCAGGGCGGCTTCCAGCTCTCCGAGCCGCAGCTCGACAGCCTCAATGCGGGCCTCGATCTTCCCGAGCTCGCGCTTCTTCCTGGCATCCTGCCTGGCCAGCGTTTTCGCCTCCTCCCGAGCCCGCATCCGCGCCGCTTTATCAGAACCAGCCCCCTTCTCCGCCCGCGAGCCGGCCGGCCGGCCGCTCTTTTCACGCTCCGCTTCGACCCGCGCGCGCCCTTCCTGCTGCTTCTCCTTCCGGTAGAGGTAATCCTCGTAGTTCCCGGGGTAGTGATGAATGCCGCCGTCGCCCACTTCGAAAACATGCTGGGAGAGCCTGTCCAGGAAGTGGCGATCGTGTGATACGAAGAGAACGGTGCCGCTGTAATCAAGGAGCGCGTCGAGCAGCACGTCCTTGGCCTGAAGATCCAGGTGGTTGGTGGGCTCGTCGAGAAGCAGGACGTTCGCGGGCCTCAAGAGCATGAGTGCCAGAGCAAGCCTGTTTCGCTCCCCTCCCGAGAGCACACCGACCCGTTTGTTGACGTCATCACCCCGGAAGAGAAAAGAGCCCAGCATCGTCCGAAGCTGCGGCACCATTTCAAGCGGCGCGACTCCCATCATGGTATCGAGGACGGTCTTGTCGGGGTCGAGGGTGCGCGACTGATCCTGGGCGAAATAATCGAGCGTGACGTTATGGCCGACCTTCCGTACGCCTTCCGTCATGGGCTCGACGTCGGCGAGCATCTTGAGAAGCGTGGATTTCCCTGCCCCGTTCGGGCCGACAAGCGCCGCCTTGAGGCCGCGCTCGAGCGTGAAGCCGATCGATCGGTACACCTCCAGATCACCGTAACGCTTGGAAGCGTCCTTGAGCGTGAGCACAGTCCTTCCTGAACGCTCGGGCTGCGGGAATCGAAAACGCACGCTCTCCCGGCCTTCCGGTGGCTCGAGCCGCTCCAGTTTTTTCAGATATTTGACCCGGCTCTGCACCAGGGCGGCTTTCGATGCCTGGTATCTGAAACGATTGATGAACATTTTGATTCGTTCTATCTCCTCGCACTGCTTCTTGTACGCATCCCAGGCTATCCGGATTCGCTCGGTCCGCTCCTGCTCGAAACGCGTGTAGTTCGTCTGATAAGTCACTAACTTTCCGCGCCACAGCTCGATTATTCGGCTGACCGTGACATCCATGAAATAGCGGTCGTGGGATACGACCACGAGTGCCCCGGGATAATCCGCGAGAAACTCCTCGAGCCAGTTTCGCGCCTCGAGATCGAGATGGTTAGTGGGCTCATCCAAAAGCAGAAAGGTGGGGCGGCGAAGGAGGAGCTTCGCGAGAGCGATACGCATCTGCCAGCCGCCGGAATAGGTTCTGGTATCTCGATCCCGATCCTCGAGCGCGAAACCCAGACCCAGCAGGATCCCCTGGGCCCGCGCCTCCAGTTCGTATCCTCCGAGCCGCTGGAACTCCGCCTGAAGATCGCCGTAGCGATGGAGCAAATCGTCATGGGCCGGGTTGCCGGACGTGCTGTTCTCGAGTTTCTGCTCGATTTCGCGAATTTCGGCTTCACAGGCCCTGACATCGGGGCATGCCTCCATGAGCTCCTGAAGCAGGGGGCGTCCATCCGCCCCTAGCCCTTCCTGGGGGAGGTAGCCGGCGCTCTCTCCCCTCCCCAACGAAACGGCTCCGCCGTCCGCCGCGATCTCGCCGGACATGATCCGTAGCAGCGTGGTCTTGCCCGATCCGTTCATCCCCACGAGGCCAACCCGATCCTGTCCCTGGACCCCTAGCGAGACCTCGTCGAGGACCTTGCGGGCGCCGTAATGCTTGGAGAGCTTTGTCAGCTGCAACATAGTCGGTTCCAGGGTTCCGGTTTGAAGTGGAGATGGTAAAGAAAACCGGCTCCTGCCGGTAGCGGCCTCAGGGGCTGGCCGCTCCCCGCACGGGAGCCGATTTCAGAACATAAAGCCCTGCGTGGTTGTTACTTCTTCTTTTTCTTGGCCGCTTTCACCTTGGCCCAACGCTTACGCTGCGCGGCCGCGATCCTAGCCCGTCCCGCCGCGCTGATCCGGCGGCGGCCACGCTTCTTCGGCGCTGCCTTCTTGCGCCCACGTTTCCGACCGGCTTTACTCTTCCCGCCGGTTGATTTCAGAATCTTCTCGATGCGCCTGATCTGGGCCGCTATCTGCCCAGCTTCCTTTTGAAGCTCTTTCCTCGCCTTTCTTAGCGCGACCGCCAAGCTGTTGACTATGGACGTTGCCATGTTACCTCCCAGGAAGGTTTTCAGCTAGGTAACACATCTTATAGTGCGACGCAACCTGTGTTGGGTGAGATTCAGGGAAAGCCTTCAAAAATCTTGATCCACAAGTCTTCTCATTACAACGCCTGTGAACAACTCTCTAACAACTCTAACTTGATGCGCTAAGTCGGGGAAGCCATGTCATGGATGTTCAGCCCGAGCTTGCACCGCGGCCTTCAACTCCGGTGGCAGTGCAAACGTAACGTCCTCCTTGACCAGCTCCAGCTCCCGCACACTTGTGCCTCCAAGCTCGAAAAGTCGGTCCACGACCCTGGAAACGAGGCTCTCCGGAGCGCTTGCCCCAGCGGTCAAGCCAACGCGCCGCACATCTCTTAACCAATTCGGGTTGATATCCTCGGCCGACTCAACCAGGTATGCGCGAACCCCTCGCGCCTGCGCCACCTCGACAAGGCGGTTGGAGTTGGAGGATTCGGGCGCACCGACAACAAGGATAACGTCCGCCTCGTCCACGATTTTCTTGACGGCGTTTTGCCTATTCGTGGTCGCATAGCAGATGTCGTCCTTGCGTGGGCCTTCGATGCCGGGAAACCTTCGCTTGAGGGCCTCGACCACCTGCATTGTATCGTCAACGGAGAGCGTGGTTTGGGTGAGATAGGCGGCCTTCCCGGGATAGGGTAACTCGAGAGCATCCACTTCCTCTGGCGTCGAGACCAGCCACATCCTGCCCGGAACCTCCCCCATAGTCCCCTCGACCTCCACGTGTCCCCGGTGCCCTATGAGCACGAGGTTATAACCATCACGCGCATACCGAATGGCTTCCAGATGGACTTTGGTGACGAGTGGGCAGGTGGCGTCGATGGTTTGAAGCCCCCGTTCCCGCGCTTCGGCGCGCACTGTGGGGGACACCCCGTGCGCGGAGAAGATGACCACACTTCCGCGTGGCACGTCCGCGATTTCGTCAACGAACCGCGCACCGAGGGCCCGCAACCCCGCCACGACGTGCCGGTTGTGCACAATCTCGTGGCGTACGTAGACGGGCCGGCCGACTACTTCGATCGCAAGCTTGACGATCTCGATCGCGCGATCGACACCCGCGCAGAATCCACGAGGCTTTGCGAGTAGGATTTCCATTGCCGAGCCGTCTAGAAGAGGATCATCCCGCGGGCGTTCAGCCCCTCGGTCATGTCCGAGAAAGCCTGGTTCACATCTTCCAGCTTGTAGGTCCTGGTGACAAGCTCGTCGAGCTTGAGCTTTCCCGAACGGTAGAGGGCGAGCAGGCGGGGAATATCAAGATGAGGATTGGCGCCTCCGTACCACGATCCGACGACACTCTTCTCGAGGAGGGGAATGAGGAAGCCGTTCAGGGTGACCGAAGCGCCGAACCGACTTACCCCTACCACAACACATGTTCCGGCCTTCCTGCAGGCTGCGTATGCCTGTTCCACTACCTCGGGAACGCCGATGGCCTCGAATGCAAAATCGCAGCCTCGGCCTTCGGTGAGATCCTTGATCGCCGGTACAGGGTCGTCTTTGGATGAGTTAATCGTATGCGTAGCGCCAAACGTCCGGGCGAATTCGAGCTTCCGATCATTCAGATCCACGGCGATGATCCTCTCCGCCCCCGCAATGGCGGCCCCCTGGATGATGTTGAGCCCGACGCCGCCCGTTCCGAAGACGGCGACGTAGCTGCCTGGCGGCACCCGGGCCGTTTTGAACACGGCGCCAACGCCGGTCATCACGGCGCAGCCGAGGAGCGCGGCCTTCTCGAGCGGTGTGTCCTCCGGCATCTTCACCACCGCATTCGCCGACGCGATCACCGTTTCGGCCATCGTCCCGACACCCGAGAAGGAAAAGAGGTCTTTCCCGTCCTTGTGAAGACGGCTGGTTCCGTCGGGCATCATGGAGATTCGGTTGATCTTCTCGCCAACCTCACAGAGATTCTGGCGCCCGATGAGGCAGTAATAGCAGCTCCCGCAAGTGGTCACCCAGGATAGGACGGCCTTGTCTCCCACCTTCACATGGCTCACGCCCTCGCCGACCTCTTCAACAATGCCCGCACCCTCATGTCCCAACACGCAGGGGAGCATCAGCGGAAGGACACCGGTCACGACGGACAGATCCGACTGACAGACGCCGCTCGCCACCATGCGCACCCGAACCTCGCCTTGCCTGGGGGCGTCGCAGTCGATCTCTTCCACGACGAGCGGCTTGTCCCGCTCATAACAAATTACCGCCTTCATGGGCTCAAGGCCTCCTTTTCCCCAACGATGAGTCGTGCTTGCTTATTGTTATTCCGGGTTCGCTTTGGATCCTGTTCCGAACGAATGTCCGACTGACATCATCCCCCGCTCATGACAGAAATGCAAACCGGCCTCACGGCGCAATACGAGCGGAAAACCGTCCGATACGTGGCCGCTCACGGAGGCGGCGTCCCGCTCTTGCCCGAGCGATTGCCCGTGGAGAAAGGGACGGCAGCTTCATGCCGCGGGGGACGGCGGGCCGCCCTGGCTCACCAGCTCTTCGAGGAAGGGCCCCACAATCGACCAGATACGCGCCTGCACTTCGGCCGGCGGTTCCGTCGCGCCAACCCGCCGGAGGGCGGTGTCTTCGAAGGTTTCATATAGTTCCGCGACGCGCGAAAGAAATCCCGCCTTTTCGTAAGCAACTTCGGTTTCGCCTTCCCTGTTCTTTTCGATGCGATCGATTCCAACCGACGGATCGGCATGCAAAAGCAGCACAAGATCGGGGCACGGAAAGAGCGCTTCGTTCATCTCCCTGATACGCTCGGGGTCGATCCCGAGCGCTCCCTGGTCGGCCATGGTTGAAAAGTAATAACGATCGGTCACGACGATCTTCCCTCTCTTCAGCGCGGGCCTGATGATCTGATCCACATGCTCTTTCCGATCGCGCAGAAACCACTCCACCTCTTCCTCGGGTGAAACGTCTCCCCGGCCCTCCCTTGCAAGACGGCGAATGCGCTTTCCCCACTCGCCGTTGGTCGGCTCGCGGGTCGCCACCACGGGCCACCCCTCTTCCTCGAGACGCGCCACAAGCAGGGCCCCCTGGGTGGTCTTTCCGGTCCCGTCGATCCCTTCAAGGACGATAAGAACGCCCCGCCTGAGCTTTTTCAGCCTGCTCCGGCCCATTCGCTTTTCCGATCTCCCCATTTCATGCCAAAGGCAATCCCGGGTTTCGCCCCTGCTGCCCTCTAGTCTAGCACGGTGGAGGAAGCGTCTCCGGACGCTATTCGGCCGGTGAGAGCGGGGAGACGGAGCGTTGACAAAGGACGGGGCGATTCCTATACTCCGTCCGCCTTTAAGCCCCGAAACCCGCGGAGGGTCCTGTTGGGAAGCGTTGTCAAGAAACGGCGTAAGAAGATTCGCAAGCACAAGCAGAAGAAGCTTCGCCGAAAGATGCGGCACAAGCGCTGAGGGCGCGGATCCGGGGCCCGGCCTTTTTTTGAATCAGCGCAACCCACCGAATGTCGAAAGGCCCGGTCGAAACGACCGGGCCTTCTCCTGTCCGTCGCCGCGCGGCGGCTTTACACATGCGATTCCGCCAGCGGGCGTGTGCGGAATCTGAGTCCCGTTCAGCCCGTCAATCCGTGACCTGATCTCCCTCCCCGATCTCACGCCGCTCGACGGCGCTCTCGAGGCCCGCGAGAAAGCGCTCCCCGGAAACGAATACCAGCAACCGCCTCGCACGGGGCGATATTTCGACCAGGGAGAGCAACGGATCCCGTTCCGGATTGAACTCGGACACATCGCGCTCGCGCAGGGAGATCC
>CBDUXZ010000035.1:0-10051 GCA_965371325.1 uncultured bacterium
CGCCGATCGTGGTGACCGTTTCGCCTTTGTAGTCATGCGCGGGAAATACGAGCGTTTGATCCGGGAGCTTCAGGAGCTTGTTGAAAAGTGAATCATACTGGGCGCGCGGATCGCCGTTCTGAAAGTCCGTGCGTCCGGTTCCCCGTATGAACAGTGTGTCTCCCGTGAAAACCCGGTCGTCCATCAGAAAGCTGTAGGAGTCATCCGTGTGCCCGGGGGTGTAGATGGATGTGAGCCGGATGCCTTCCACGTCTATGGTGTCTCCTTCGCCCACGCGCATCGACACCACGTTTACGGCGCTCTGCTCTCCCATCACCGTGATGCAGCGCGTCCTGTCGCGCAGCGCTCCGAGACCGGTGACATGATCCGCGTGAACGTGGGTGTCGACCGCCTTGACAAGCTTGAGATCGAGCTCACCGAGAAGGCGGAGGTACTGATCGACCTTTTCGAGAACCGGATCGATGATGAGCGCCTCACCGCCGGGGCGGCTGGCAAGGATATAGGTGTAAGTGCAGGAAACGCTTTCGAAGATCTGACGAAAGATCATGGCTGTCCTCCACCGGGGTCCGGCGTGCCTCTTCAGCCAGAATCGGCCTTTGGGGAAGGAAAGTCAAAAAGCTCGCCGATGGCCCGCACTTCGGGCGGACGTGCGAGTGGCGCCTCGACGTTATGCGATTGATACGGGGATGACCGTCGCGGTGGGAATGTGTACGAGCTCGCACCGGGGGATCGCGGGCAGACCGAGCGCACGTCGAACCGCCCGGGCGTAGACACCCAGCTGCCCGGCGTAGCGTTCGGGCCCAATCTTGGGAAAGTTCTCGTCCGCATCGGTCTTCCAGTCTGCGATGATGATCTTTCCGCGCTCTCGCATGAGGAGATCGATCCATCCCCACCAGGTCTTCTCACCCTCCGAGAGAAGCATGGGAATCTCCCGGCCCAGAATCTCTGCCTGCGCAAATCTCGCGGGCAAATCCGAGGCGAGAAAACGCCCCACAATCCGGCGCGCGTTTTCCGTCAATGGGTCGGGCGGTATTTGTGCATCGGCGGCGGCCTTGAGACAGGCGGCCGTCAGATGTTCTCCCAGTTCGGCGGGATTTCGGAAGTTCCACGCCGCGAGGGCGGCGTGAATTGCGATCCCCGTAACCCGCCCCATCTCACCCCGATCCCGGCCGGGGGCGGGCACGCTCCTCTGCTCCTCGCCTTCTTCTTCGAACAGCGCAAGTTCTTCCTTCATGCCCGAAGGTGCGAGCAATCGATCGAAGGTGGAAAGAGCGGCCGTTTCCGCAGCCTGTTCGAAGTTGCGAACGGCCCTCGCCAGCGCGCTGACGTCGACCGCCTCCGATGCGCTCTCCCGTCGAGGGGGCGCCTGGACGATCCGGTGCCGGACCCCGGCTTCCAGATCACCCGCAGGCGGGAAGTCGCCCTCTACGGTGTAACCCCATGCCGCAACGTGCTTTATCCAGACGGAGCTCGATCTTGGCTTCGGTTGGCCATTGACAAGTATCAGCCTCTCTCTGGCACGCGTGCAGGCGACATAGAAGACGCGTTTCTCCTCCGCGACTCTGTGAAGATTCTCCTCGTTTTCCGCTTCGGTCCAGGCGGAATTCACCACCCCGTCCAAATTCAGGGCCAAAGAGGGATGATGCCCATTGGCGCCCCGACCCTCGATCCACCTCGCGGCGCCCCCAAGGCCGCGCTTTTTATCCTCGCGGGCGAGGTCCGGAAGAAACACGATCGGAAACTCCAGGCCCTTGGCGCTGTGGATGGTCAGGACCCGGACGGCTTCAACGGTTTCGTCCGCGAGGGGGCTGTCGCCCTCCACAAGAACTTCTTTCTCGACAAGATCGAGAGTCGCTTCGAGCGAAAGCGATTCCCGGAGCGCGACATCGGTGATGCGCTCGATGAGACGCCGAAGATTCGCGACGCGTTGGGCGCCGTGGTAACTGCATGCATTGAGCTCGAGAAGGGGGGTCTGCTCCAGAATCGCGCGCAAGCCCGCGTCGACGGGAAGGGCGCGAACGTTCTCTTTAAGACGATGGAGCATTCGAAGAGCGTTTGATATCGCCGGGAAATCCGCTTCATCAAAACCTTGGGTGCTCTGGAGGTGAACCGCGTGCCCCCGCGCCTTAAATCGCAGGAGATCCACGTCGGAGCATCCGCCGAGGGGAGACCGGAGCACCCCAAGAAGAGCCACGGGGTCGTTCGGGTTGACGAGGGCTCGGAGAAGAGAGAGCAGGTCGGCAACTTCCGGACGATTACGAAGCGCGCTCCCCCCCTGTACGACGAATGGAACGTCCCACTCCCGGAGGGCTCTGAGGTAGGGATCGACCGCGGTGAGGGCGCGGAAAAGTAAAACGTTGTCAGCGTAGGAGAAGGCACCCTCGTCGACCCCTCGGCGGATCCATTGGGCGATCGCTCTTCCTTCAAGCAACCTTCGCGCGTCGGCCCTGGGCGCTTTTCCATTGCCCGAAGTGACGCTCCACAGTTCGGTGCCGGATTGCTTTCCGGAAGAACGCTTCAGCGCAGAATTAATGGCTTCATAGGGCGGCTCGTAACAGGCCGCGGCTCCCGCGCCCGATCCGATGATCTTCCTGAACATCTCGTTGATCGGTTGAAGCACCGATGCAGGCGCGCGAAAGCTCGATGAGAGGGTGAGCGCCTTTCCCCCTCCATCCATGATGTGTCCGACGGCGCGCGCGTAGGCCGACATATCCGCGCCGCGGAAACGATAGATCGACTGCTTGGGATCTCCGACGATAAAAAGACGGCCTGGCGCGAGATTTGCCCGATAGGCTTCCCTGGATTGGCCGCTCTCCTCCTCGGCAAGGAAGAAGACAATCTCGTACTGCAGCGGATCGGTATCCTGGAACTCATCCACGAGGATGACGTCGATGGATTGCCTCACGCGAGATCGCAATTCGGGATGATCGCGAAGCAGATCCCGGGCGCGTGTGAGGAGCCCGTCGAAAGTCACGAAACCGCTGCGCAGATAGCGCTGCCTGAATTTGATCGCGAAAGGGAGAATGAGGGAAACTGCTTCCGCCAGAGCATCCGGCGCCGTGGTGGGCGCTTCGGGATCGATTGAATCCAGGGGAATTCTGAAGTCACCCAGGGCCCGCGCCAGCCCGCGCAACTGATCCACCGAAAAGTGCGCGAGCACCGATCGCCAGGAATCCGGACGGGAGGCCCCGGGGCCCAGCTCGCCGCCGATGGTGTCACCCCAGGCCCGATCGAACTGCCGATCGAAGGCCGGCCCCTTATCGATCTCGAAGAAGGGATCAACCCCGGCGGCCTGGGGATACCTCCTCAGAAGTTCCGCGCAGAATCCATGGATGGTTCCAATCCGGGCCCCCTCGAGATGGTTTGTCGCTTCACGCGCCCGTGCGCGGATGAGTTCAGGGGCAATCTTTCCTTCCGCCCCCAGGCGCTCGGCACAGAGCCGTGCTTCGAGCGAGTCGCCGGCCAGGGCCTTCCCCTCCCCCCGGGCCGGTAGGGAGAGCCGCTCGAGGCCCCCGGCGATGCGAATCCGCATTTCGGCGGCGGCCTTTTCCGTAAAGGTAAGTGCCAATATGCGCTTGAGGGGAATTCCTTCGCGCAGGACGGCGTTCAGCACGCGTTCCACGAGCAGACTGGTCTTTCCCGTCCCCGCCCCCGCCGTAACGACAAGGTTCGAACCGAATTCCGTGACGGCCCGATCTCGCACTCTCTGATCGACGATTTCCGTTTTGGCGGGATCCGTCGTCATCGTCTGTTTCTCCGGGAAATTCATGCGGATACGTCCGCCAGCATCGGTTTTTTCTGGATCTTGCCGCGGGCTCTCCGCAGCTCACCAAGGGATTCTTCCGCCTCCAGCCGGGCGTGGGACGGAGGATGGGTCCGGCGGCAACCCCTGCGGTAGGGACAGTAATCGCAACGCCGCGACGGGTTCATGGGAAAATTGCCTGCCCGCGCGTTTTCGATCAGCACGTGCAGGGTTTCCTGAACGCCCGCCCGGATCTTCAAGAACTTTTTTGGATCCACGGCTTGTGGTCCGGTCTCGGTGTAGCGATTCTCGGCGGCGATGCCCGGGCCGAGGGCGAGAATTTCCCCATCGACACCGCCGCTCCCCTCACCCTGCGCATCAAGCCACCGTTCCGCGGCCAGCACGTAGAGTGGAATCTGTAGCTCTTCCCCCCGCAGCATGCTCTTCGGGTCGATGCGGTTGGCGGGATTTCCGCTCGTTTTATAGTCGCCCACGCGGACGCTTCCGTCGGCGTAGCGGATCACACGATCCAGACGGGCCGTGATTGCCAGTTCATCTCCGGATCCGCTCCGCGGAATCCGGATGCTTTCCTCGAGGATCTTTTCGAGCGCGATCGGATGTCCCCCCCCAGCGGCAAAGTGATCCAAATCCGCCCGAAGGAAGGCCTCTACCTCACTTCGCCAGAGCGAAGATTCAATTTCCCACCGGAGGGGGAGAGACCTCCCAATGCGTCTCCGGGGCCCCTGGAACACCTCATCCCACAGCTCCCCGACCAGCGCGAGACCGCGCGCGACCAGCTTTTCTTTTCCGGCGTCGAAAAGACTCTCGGCAGCAAGCCGCGCGTAAGTCTTCTCGAGAAGGAGATGAACCAGATCGCCCATCTCGTAGGCTTCGATCTCCCCCTCTTCGCTCACCGTGTCCATCTCACGCACGTGAAGGATATCTCGCATGAAAAATGAGAGCGGGCAGCGCCCGAGCCTCTCGAGAGCGCTCACGCTCAGGCGCGAAGAGAGAAGAGCCGCCGCTTCGGGGCCGACGATCCCGTCGCAGGTAAGATCTTTCCCCCGCCATGCTTCGATACGCTCCATGAGATCGATCCCGTAAAGCAGACTCTTATCCGTGCGATCCAGGGTTGTGCGAAGCGCGCGCACGGCTTCCCCCGGCGCGGATCCCCTTCCGGCGAGGCCGAGGCCAGCCCCTATCAGGCCCTGGCCCGGGGAGAGGCGGTCGTCCATCGCCATCACCTGCTTCAACGCCTCGCCGGGATGTGTTCGTAGGCGCAGAGCAGCTTCAGGGTTCTGGAGGATGAGATCGATCGCCGGCTCACCCTCGCGGATACGCGCAATTTCCCGAAGTGCGAGTGACGGTGAACGCGCCTTCCCGTCTGCGTCGGCGCGCTGCCACCCGATACTGAGCCGCCGCCCGGTTCCGGACACGAGAAGTGCGAGAAGAATGCGCTCCTCGATCTCCCCCTCGCCCTTTATGGGAATCGGTCTGCCGATGAGATGACGCAGCCGCTGGCGGGCTTCGTCCGGTAGAAACGGGTCTTCCGTGAGCTTCCTCGGGATGACACCCTGGTTGAAGCCGATCAAAATCACGTGCTCGAAGGGAACGCAGCGGGCCTGCATCAAATCGATGATGCGCACACCGCTTGGCGCGCGTTCGTCGGGACGAAGAGCCGCCGGGAAAATGGCGGCCTGCAGAAACGCGAAGGCGTTTTCGGGGGAGGCCGCCTCGATGGGGACGGTTTCGGCGATCTTGTCGAGCCGCGCAAGATCTTCGAGAATCGCAAAGACCTGCTCCGCAGCACCGTCGGGCTCGCCGTTGAATGGCTGCAGGAATTGCGATGCGAGATCGCGTATCGCCAGGGCCTGGTCGCGCCAGCGCGCCCGCGTCCCGACCCACTTGATTCTGGCGGCGTCGAGCGCATCAACAATGCACTTCAGGCCGGCGAAGCGCTTCTCCTCTCTCCCGATATCTGACTCGCCGCCGAAGCGGGCCCGGTTCCTCTGCCGCTCGGTGAGCCAGCCGGATATTCCATCGGTCCACATGTCGTGGCCCCGAATAACGCCCGCGCCGCGGCTCCAGCGGTCCCAGACGTCAGGAGAAAACGGCAGCCCCCTCTCCCTTGCGATCGCCTCGCCCATGAACGCGGGAGATCGCATCAGATCGGTCAGGGGTTGTCTTGCAAAATCGCCAAGGAGGCTGCGGAGAATCATGATGAATGCCTGGACGCCCGGATCGGAGGAGAGCGGTTTGATGGCGTGCACTCTTCCGGAGAGTCCGGCCGCCTCGAGCGCGTGGAGCAGCCGGGCCGCGTAAGTCTGGATGTCCCGCGCAACAATCGCGATCTCCTCGGGGGGAATGCCCTCGTCGGTCACGGCTCGAAGCGCGAGGCGAACCGCATGCTGCGCTTCCGCGTCGGGGCCCTGGGTGTGAAAGAGCTCCACCGCGCCGGACGGCATCGGCGCGTCGAAAGAGGTGGAAGCGCCAAACATCGCCGTTGCACGAACAGCCGGTGCACCGAGGTCGGAAGGCGCCGGGGGCCACACGATATCGAGGTTATCTCCGAGAGCGGCGATGAATTTTCTCCCCATTTCAAAGGCGGGGGCTTCCGGGTCGGCCGGGATGAGCCAGGTGACGGGGGTGCCCTGCGAGATTCTGCGCATCAGTTCGGCGTGCACGCCGATCAGATCGTAAGCGCCGTGATGAAAGACATGAGCGTAGCGGCGTGCCCATTGCGCCGCTTCGGGGAGGGCGGCCTCGATCAGTCCGGCGCCGTCCGTGAGCCCGTGCCCTTCGAGGCGGCGCAGTGCGGCCACATAATCCTGGTAGATCGAGAAGAGGTCGTTTTCTGTTTTGTCGGCCCCCGATCGCTTGCCGAGCATCGCGGGGTCGACGCCCGCGTCACGAAAATCCCGGAAGGTGGACAGAAGGGCCCGGAGGGCCCCCGGCCAGGAACGCGCGTAGGCCCGCAAGGGGCTGTCGCCCTGCTTGATTGCACCGGAAAGCAGGCGCTCGAGCAGACCGGAATCGGCGAGCATCAGCGGGACGGCTGCCGGATCTTCGCGCTGGCGCGTCACTTCTTCGGCGACGCCTCGGTGATAGAGAAACTCAACGCCCAGAGCAGCGCCAAGCTTCCTGGAAAGCGAGCGCTTCAGCCGATCGAGGAGGAGAATGGAGGGGGCGACGACGAGGACGGGCGCGAGGGGGTCTTCTTTCTTCAGCGAGGCCAGCGAAGAAGCCAGCTGCTCTTCGAGAACCGTAGGAAAGGGCGAGGCTATCGCGCGCATGGCGGGGCGGGAGTTCGGGCCATGCACGTATCCTATAGGTCACCTGAGACAGGTCAAGCGAGGGGTCGGCGCCGGAAGGTGCGCTTCCGGCGCCATGGGGCAGGCCGGGTCGGTCTTACTCCTGTTTTTCCGCGCGCCGGGACGGATCCGGGTAGAAGGCCTCGTCCGGAACGTCCACGCCGAAGGTGACGCTCTTGTAAAGTACCTCGTGCAGGACCGAGGTCCCGTCGGGGCGGTCGTCCGACACGACCGTCTGCCTGAAGGGCACCTGAATTCCCTGGATGTCGCGATAATCCGTGAACTGCATGTTTCCGACGATGAACCCGTACTGATCGCGAACGGTGTAGCGGAGGTAATCAATCAACCCTGTCTTCCTGCTGATGTAGGTGAGGTACTGATCGATCTTCTCCTGAGGCTCGTCCGTATTCCAGGAGACGAACACGACATCGTAGGCCTGCCCGGCCAGCTCATCCTCACCCGCGTAAATGACGATCTCCGCAAAAGGGAGATGGAAGGGGAGTTCGAAGAAGTACTGATAGGTCGGCATGTAAAACTTGATCGTCTTGTCTTTTTTGAAAACTGGCGCCTCACCGGGCCGCTGCGTATAGGTGGTCCAGTTCTGAATTCCCCAGGTTTCCCCCTTCCGGCTACCGTCCAGAAAGGTTCCACGCGAGTCGTTTGTTCCAAGAAGATACTGGACCTTGATCGGAACCATGTTCTCCGGCCAGGGCAGGAAGAAGGTCTTCAGAAGGAAGCCCCGCCAGTCGTCCGTCAGGATAACCTCCGCCGTTCTGTGCGCTTTCCAAGTGCCGAGTCCGCCGTGTCGCGCCATGGCCTTGTGCAGCAAGGCCCGCCCTTTCTCGACGTCGGCCTTCGCGTAGCCGTTCTTGATCGGCTCCGGCCGGATATCGGCCAGGCATCCTGAAAGGAAGATCGCGAATATTACTGCCGGGATTGCGCGGCGTATCCATCGTCGGCGGATCACGTGTCACCTCCGGGGGGCTCGGGGCTTTGTCCCGGGGGGCGGGAAGGGGACGGCCCTCCCCCCCCGTCCGGGCCTCTGTTCATTATAGATGCCCCATCTCAGGCGAGGTTTCGCCGCGGGCCTGCGGGCGGGGGCGGATTCCCATTTAGCGGGCGACTCGGTTAGGATAGGGGAATGCCACACGAAATTCCGGGACCGACCTCTCACGTTTATTACTCCCAGCGCCTGAGGCTCCATTACGTCGACTGGGGGAACGAAGGCGCGCCGCCCCTTCTCCTCGTTCACGGGGGGCAGGATCACTGCCGGAACTGGGACTGGGTGGCCCAGGCGCTTCGTGAGCAGTATCACATCATCGCCCCCGATCTGCGCGGGCATGGCGACAGCCAGTGGGTGATCGGAAGCACCTACCGGATGGATGACTACGTCTACGACATCTCGCAGCTCCTTCACCAGAGAGGGCTCTTTCCCGTTCGCATTGTCGCGCATTCTCTGGGGGGCGCCATTGCGCTTCGCTACACGGGACTTTATCCCGAGAAGGTGCTCCGGCTGGTTGCGATTGAGGGACTGGGCCCGTCCCCGAAGATGCTCGCCGAGCGACGGCGGAAGGAGCCCCATGAGTGGCTGAATGAATGGATGGAGAACATTCGCAATCTGGCCGGGCGCCAGCCGCGTCGCTACGAAAGCGTCGATGAGGCCTACAAGCGCATGCAGGATGCCAATCCCCACCTCACGCCCGAACAGGCGCGCCACCTTACCATTCACGGCACCACCCAGAACGAGGACGGCACCTACACCTGGAAGTTCGACAATTACGTGCGGGTGTTTTCCCCGGAAGCTTTCAGCGCGAGAGAGGCGAAGGCGCTCTGGGAGCGGATCAGCTGCCCGACGCTGCTCGTTCGCGGCAAGGAGAGCTGGGCGAGCGATCCCGAGAAGGACGGCCGCGCGGCCCTGTTCCCGGACGCGCGCGTGCTGAATGTCGATGACGCGGGACATTGGGTGCACCACGACCGGCTCGATTTGTTCCTCGATGCGGTGCGTGTTTTTCTTGCGGATTAGGAAAGGAGAAACGGCGTGAAAATCGGCCTCTTCCCCCCCTTCAGCAATCCCTGGGCGACCCCGGAGTACCTTCAGGCGCTTGGCCCCGCGGCCGAGGAGCGCGGCTTCCACGCGATCTGGGCGGCCGAGCACGTGGTGTTGTTCGAGGATTACGCGTCCGAGTATCCGTATTCGCCCGACGGCAGGTTCCCGGCTTCCGGCGAAACGGGCCTCATGGATCCCTTCGTGACCCTTTCCTTTCTGGCCGCCGTCACGAATCGCATCCGTCTGGGCACCGGCATCTGCCTGCTTCCCCAGCGAAACCCCGTTTACACCGCGAAGGAGGCGGCCACGGTCGACTACCTGTCGAATGGCCGGTTCGACATGGGGATCGGCATCGGCTGGCTTGCGGAGGAGTATCGCGTGCTGCAGGTGCCCTTCGCCGGGCGCGCCGATCGTTGCCGCTCCTATATCGAGGTGATGAAGCGCCTCTGGTGCGATCCGGTTTCTGAATACAAGGACGAATTTTACGAGCTCCCGGCCTGCCGGCATTATCCGAAGCCCGTTCAGGATCCCCACCCGCCGATCCACTTCGGCGGTGAGAGCAACGCCGCGCTCCGGCGCGTGGCGGATCTGGGGCAGGGGTGGTACGGATTCGGCATCGAGCCGGAGGAGACGGCGGAGCGGATCGGGGTCCTCAAGAAGCTCCTCGAGGAGCGCGGACGCAGCCTCGATGAAATCGAGATCAGTATCTGTCCCTACATGAAGCCGGTCGATCTCGACAAGGTGAAGCGTTACGCGGATGCGGGCGTGGACCAGGTGATTATCTTGACGATGCTTCCCACGACGGAGGCGATCGCACCCAGCCTGGATCAGCTCGCCGAGACGATTCTCGAACCCGCAAGAAACCTCTAACCGCAAAGTCACTGACCACGATGCCCAAGCCTTCCCCCCAGCCCAATCTCATTCGCGAGGAGAACGCGCGTCCCGGCACGC
>CBDUXZ010000036.1:0-10037 GCA_965371325.1 uncultured bacterium
GGCCGCCCGTGCTGAACCACACCGATCTCGGCGGCGTTCACTTTACCGGCTCGACGTATGTGTTCTCGACAATCTGGCTGACGATCGGCTCCGACATCCGGAAGTATCAGTCCTATCCCCGCATCGTGGGTGAGACCGGCGGGAAGGACTTCATCTTCGCCCACCAATCGGCCGACCTGGATGTGCTCACGACAGCCCTCGTCCGCGGATCCTTCGAGTACCAGGGCCAGAAGTGCTCGGCCTCCAGCCGGGCCTACATTCCGGATACCCTTTGGCCGGAGCTGAAGGAGCGGATGCTTGACGAGATCGCCACGATCCGCGTCGGTGACGTCTGCGACTTCGGGAACTTTATGAACGCCGTAATCGACGAGAGTGCTTTCAAGACGATTGTGGATTACATCGAGTTCGCGAAGAGCAATCCCGACATGAACATTCTTTGCGGAGGCGCCTATGACGACAGCGAAGGTTACTTCATCCAGCCGACCGTCGTCGAGAGCCGGGACCCGCGTTCAAAACTCATGTGCGAGGAGATCTTCGGGCCGGTGCTGACGATCCACGTCTACCCGGAAGACCGATTCAAGGAGACGATGGCGCTTTGCGACACGACCAGTCCATACGCGCTGACGGGTGCGATCTTTGCGCGTGACCGTTTCGCGATTGTCGAGGCCACCCGGGAGTTGCGAAACGCCGCCGGCAACTTCTACATCAATGACAAACCGACCGGGGCGGTCGTGGGCCAGCAGCCCTTTGGTGGCTCGCGCGCTTCCGGAACCAACGACAAAGCCGGGACCTGGCTCAACCTCGAGCGCTGGGTCTCCCCGCGTACGATCAAAGAGACCTACCTTCCTGCGATCAACTACCGTTACCCCTTCATGGGAGAGGAATAAGGCCCTCGACGGGGTCACCCATGAGAAGCCCCCGGTCAATAGCAAAAACGAAGGTCTCCCTATAGAACTCTAATTAACTGGAATTATTGGGGTTTTCGCCGCCTCGGCCCTTGTGCGTCTGATCAATGAACATTCGTGATATTTTGTACTTGACAAGATTACATAAAATGTAGTTCTGTAACGCCATCGTTTTCTGCGGAAGGGAGGAAACCGCTTGAACGATAAACAAGCGATCCAAGCTGTGAAAAACGGAAGAACCGGGGGCGGCGAGGGGGAGACCCGCGAGGCGCTTCTCGAGGCGGCGTTTCACTGCGCCGTGCGCTTCGGGTGGCAACGCGTTCGCATGAGCGACGTGGCCGCCCGCGCGAAAGTGTCCCGTCAGACGCTCTACCGGCACTTCCGAACCAAGGACGGTCTGGCCCAGGCGCTCGCCCTCCGCGAGCAGGATGCATTCCTCGAAGGCTTTCGACAGGCCTTCGAGGCGCACGACGATCTTTACGAAGCCGTCGTTGCTGTGGTGACCTGGTCTCTCAAGCACGCCGAATCGCATCCGTTGCTCAGCCAGGCCATCGAGGAGCCCGCCAGCGGACTCCTCCCCTTCGTGACAACCAGGTCCGCGCCCCTGATGATCCGAAATTGCCTTCTCGGCGCCGAACTCCTCGTTGCTATGAATCCGAGCATCGATCCCGAGACCGTGGCGTTGCTCACCGATGTCATCACGCGCGAGATGTTCAGTCATACCATTGCCCCCACCGAGCCCATCGACGTGGTTGCCGCGCGGCTCGGTACGCTCGCCGTCAGGGTGGTTGACGGCGGAAAGGAGCACACCCCGTGAGTACCGTTCGCCGCTACACCCTCCCCGTCGAGCAAACGCAGTGGCAGATCCCGGGCCAGCTCGAGACGACGTTCAACTGGGAATACAATGATATGCGGGAAAACCTTCTCACCCTTTACGAGAAGGGGAAGGAGCGTCAGTGGAACGCCTCGAACCGCATCGACTGGTCCCTCGATATCGATCCCGAAAATCCCATCCAGATTCCCGATCACTACATCGCCATCTACGACACGCCCTACTGGCAAAAGATGACCGATAAAGAGAAGGTCAAGGCGCGCCATCACTTCCAGTCGTGGCAGTTCTCACAGTTTCTTCACGGAGAGCAGGGCGCGCTCATCTGCACGGCCAAGATCGTCCAGGCGGTACCCGATACCGACTCGAAGTTCTATGCCGCCACGCAGGTGATCGACGAAGCGCGGCACGTGGAAGCCTACAGCCGCTACCTCCACGACAAGCTCGAGCTGGCCTACCCGATCACCCCCACCCTCAAGAACCTGCTGAACGACGTCATCACCGACTCTCGCTGGGACATTACCTATCTCGGGATGCAGATTCTCATCGAGGGTCTCGCCCTCGCAGCCTTCGGGCTCATCCGGGATCTCGCCCAGAACCCCCTGGCAAGCTCTCTTAACGCCTACGTCATGCAGGACGAGTCGCGTCACGTGGCCTTCGGCCGCATGTCGCTCGCGGATTACTACCCGCAGCTCAGCGATCATGAGCGCAAGCAGCGGGAGGAGTTCGTGGTGGAGGCGAGCTACCTCATGCGCGACCGCTTCCAGAGCGAGGAGGTCTGGGAGCAGCTCGGGCTGCCCGTGAAGGAGTGCGTGGAGTATCTCGACAAGTCCGACATCATGCGCCAGTACCGCAAGATGCTCTTCACCCGCATCGTGCCGAACATCAAGCACATCGGTCTCTGGGGCCCGACGGTCCAGAAGGCCTACGCGGACATGGGCGTTATCGACTTCTGTGACCTCGACGTCGAGGGATTGATGGAGCAGGACGATCAGTACGCCATCAACCTGGACGCCCAGCGTGCAGAGGTCGCGACAACCATCGAAGCCGGCAGGGCCGTGAGCGCCTGATCGGATCTTCATCTAGAATGAGGGGCCGGCTTTTCAGCCGGCCCTTTTTTCTGACGTGAGGAGAGAAATGCCAAAGATCAAAGTGAGTGATGTCTCGCTGAACTACGAAATGATGGGGGAGGGCTCAACGGTTCTGCTCGTAACCGGGATCGGCGCCGACTCCCTCGCCTGGGCGATGAACGTTCCGACCCTCATGGGCAAGCACAAGATCGTCACCGTTGATAACCGCGACGTCGGGCTCTCCGACAAATCCACGACCTCCTACACGATGGAGCAGATGGCCGACGACACCATCGGTCTCCTGAAGGAGCTCGATCTCGGGCCGGTTCATCTCGTGGGACAATCAATGGGCGGGATGATCTGCCAGCAAGTGGCGCTGAAGGCGCCCGAGCTGCTCCGCTCGCTCGCCCTCGTGACCACCATTTCGCGCGTTCCACCGGCGTCGCGGCTTCTTCTCAACCACTGGACGCGCGTCATCGAGAAACTCGGCATGGAGGGGTTCGCCGACTTCGTGATCATCATGACTTTCGCCGGGCAGTACATCGAGAACAACTGGGACGGCCTTCAGGTTTTCAGGGAGATGATGCTGGCCCACCTGGCCCAGAATCCCGTCACGGCCGATTCTTTCCGGCGGCAGGGGGAAGCCGTGATGGGACATGACGTCCTCGACCGCCTGGGCGAAATTCGCCTTCCCACGCTCGTCATGGGCGGGGGCGAAGATATCCTCGTCCCGCTCCGCTTCTCCGAGCAGATTGTGGCCGCGGTTCCCGGCGCCGAGCTACTGGTGCTGAAGGAGTGCGGGCACGGCATGAACGTGGAAGACCCCGGGAAGTTCAACGACGCGCTGCTGGGCTGGTTCGCGCGGAACGAGTAATTGGGTCAGGCATGACTTATTGACTGATGCCACCCCTTGGGTGACGAGGGCGCACGGAATTGCTTCGGCGGCCCTGCGGTCCGCCTCGCAACGACATTCGCCGTCGTTGCGAAGAGAAGAGCGGCGAGACCATCCCCCGGGCGGCGCCCCATCAACCTGACTGACCATCGACGCGCGGGCGGGAAAGAATGGGCCAGTAGAGGACCGCGTAGAGCGCGAAGGCCGCCGCCCAGAGCGCACCCCCGATCATGAGCAGCTCTGTGAGGAGATCCGCCGGACCCATGGCGGCCAGAAGGCGTGCCAGGGCGCCCGCGTGGACGAGCACATAGCACCAAACGGCGCCGCGTGGAAGGATCAGCGGGCGGCCGGTGTGCCCCAGTCCGACGCGCGTTACGACGGCGAGGATCATCGCCCCCATGGCCCCGGCGGTGAGGGCGTGGAGCCCGGCTGTCGGCGGAACCGGCGCGCCGAGATCGCCGGCGCCCACAAGCAGCAGGCCCGCGGCCACCCAGGCCATGCCGGCGTGAAGCGACCAGACCAGGGGATCGCGGCGTACGGTCCAGCCTCGCCAGCCGAGCAGGCGAATGCCGGCTGCGACGCCTGCCGTTACGGCCAGAGTGCCGCTCCACGCACTGCGCGGCAAGATCAGGTCGGTGAGGGCGAACAGAACGACGGTCCCCACCACTGCGCGCTCCAGCCACGGATAGGACCGGACCGAAAGCGCGCTGCCCAGCCGGCCCAGCGCGTTCGTTGTGAAGGCGGGTGTGATCCGCCCGCCCACGGCGATGATCAAGAGGACCACGCCGTCGACGCCCAGGCGAAGCGCCCTCCCCGCGGTTCCGGGAGAGGCGAGCCCGACGGCCTCCGCGTGCACCGCGATATTCGCAAGCGCAAGGACCCCAACCATCACGACGATGCCGTAGTTTCGATGCTGTCCGGAGCCCCGGAGCGTTCTCGCAAGCACTATCGCCAACGCCGGCAGAAAAAGTGCATCGATGGCGCCGACGAGCCACGGGGGGAGCGCCCCCGCAGCTAGGAACGCCAGCCGACCCGCCGTCCAGAGCGCGAAGAGCGTTGCAAGCGGTCCCCCCGCGAGCGCCGGCCGGCCCGTCCAGACGGGCACGGCCGTCAGCAGGAAACCGGCAATCGCCGCGGCAACGACGCCGAAGATCATCTCGTGGCCGTGCCACCACATCGGCGAGAGCCATCGGGCCGGCGGAAGACCCCCGAGCCAGACGGCCGTCCACACCACCACGACGGCGGCGCCGTAGATTCCGACCCCGAGAAAGAAGGGCCTGAAGCCGCGGTTCCAGAGTGCAATGGGATCGGACATGACTTATTGGCTTTCGCGGAGCGCTTCGGATCAGCACGGGAGCATCTGGCGCGGGATGAGGCCCAACAAGTCAATAAGTCAAGCCTGACCCTTCAGGGCCGGTCCTGGTCCGCGTCGCCCTTCGTGACGAACCAGTTGGCCGCGTCGCTGAAAAGCGCCGGGTCGAGATCATCGCGGTTCGGATGCACAAAGAACGTCATCGGCGATTCGCGCAGAATGAAACCGTATTTTCGTAGGTGTTTCTCGGCGGTCGGGCTCATGACGACACACCAGATCTGCTGAACCCCCCGCGCCTGAAGCACGTCTACCGAGGCCGCAACGAGGTAGCGCCAGGCCTCGTCGTCCTCCGCGTCGGCAAGCGTGTCGACGATGTAGGCCACGTAGGGTTTGCGCTTCATGATCCGCAGTACCGCGTACCCCGCCACCTCGCCCTTCTCTTCATCCCCGCCGCCTGCGCCCTTACCTGTCCGCTCGGCGACGAGCCGCAGGTATTCCACGCCGGGCTGTGACGCGAACTTCCAGTGGAGGTAACGCCGGTCGCGGCGCACGATGACCCGGTAGCCTCCCTTCACGCGCTCCCAGAAATCATCGAAGCGGGCGTCGAAGCGATCAATCGCGCGGATGCGGAGATCGCCCCCGGCCACGCTTGGCGTGCGGAGGATCAGCGAGAACGCCGCGTTCGCGACGGACGTGAGAACTTTTCTGGCCGCGGGATTCGACACCCGTTTACGAACGATCGCGTCGGCGTCGAGCAGCTTCATGTAGGAGTGGAGGTGCCCGTCCCCCGGGCGCAGCCAGCCGAGGGACGTGAAGAGCGCCTCGGCGTCGGGCGTGGTCCCCAGAACGAGGCTCACGTCACTCTCCCGCGTCCACCTTTCCACCAGCCGCACCCCCGCTCCCTTCGATCGCGCCTCGGGCGCCGAAACCAGCCCCGCGCTCCAGCTTGCGCGAAGCGATCTGCCGTTGGCCTCGAGCACCACGGGAATCGTTCCCAGGTGCCCCGCGATCTTCCCCTCGTGCCGGAAGAGATAAACCGGTGATCGGCCGGGTGTGACGTTCGGGTTGTGTTCGTACTGCCAGGCCCAGTGCTCGGGCGAGTGGACGAGGGTGATTTCCCTCGATACGCGATCGGCGAAACGGAAGAGCGCATCACGATCCGCGGGAACGAGCGGCGTGACCGGGTCACGGGTCGCGGGTGTTTCGGCCGAAGGCCCGCCGGCCTCCGCGGATCCGGAAGCTGCGGCGGGCCCGTCTCCGGCGCCGAGAAGGGTGGCAAAGTCGCCGACGCATCCGACGGAGAGCACGTCGTCCATGGTGAGCGGCACGCCGAAGACACGCTCGAGCTCGGAGACGAGCGAGAGATGCGCCAGGGAGTCCCACCCCGGCACGGACTCCGGCGTGGCCTCAGGCGTGACTGCCCCGGGCGAGACGCCGAGCACGGAGACGAAAACGTCGACGATGCGTTTGTCCATGTCAGGCCGGCTTCCGACTCAGCGGGCGCGCGCGATGGCGACGTGGGAGGGCGGCGCGGGATCGTGGTGGGCCAGGTCAAGCGTGTAGCGCGTCTCATCATCGCTCTCGCCCGCGGTTTCAAAACCGGCGTCGAGCCAGAAACGCTCGCACAGGGCGTTCTTCGCCGTCGGGCGCCTGGATGCCTCCACGCGTGTGACGCCCGCGGCTTTCAGATCGGCGAGCAGCGCCGAGACGAATGCATGCTCGATCTTTTTCCCGATGACGCGGCAGCTCAAGAGAAACGTGTTGAACGTCGCGCGGTCCCCCTCGCGCTCAATGATCGCCAGGCCTGTCCACCCCTCGTCGCCAAAGCGGTCCGTGACCCGAAGCCCCTGAAGAATGGCGCTTCCACCGGCGATCATGTCATCGAGATCCGCCTCCGTGTAGCGGCGCGTGGTGAGGTTGAACTGGTTCGTGCGCTGGGTGAGCTGGGCGAAGCGTGGGAGGGTGATCTTGTCGGGCGCCGCGATGCTCGCCTGTATCCCGAGGCTTTGAAGAAACTCTTCCTCCGTTGCGATCTTCGTGCGCGCTGACTTGCGTGCCCGTTCCTGGGCCATCATGCGTCCCCGGGAGCGATCTTCCTCCGTCAGCGAGAGGGTATCGAACGCCGTTATGCGCGAAAGCCCTCGCTCATAGAGGGCTGGATCGCGCGGAACCTCCACCGTCATGACTTCGGGCAGGAGCGCGCGCATGCGTTCACGCTCAGTCGGATTATCGTCCCAGAACACGAACGAATCGAGACCGAGGCGAAGCTCCTTCGCGATCTCGCGCATGTTCTGCGTCTTGTCGTTCCAGTTGATGCGCATCGCCGCGAAATGATCGGGTTGGAGAACCATTTCGGGATGCGACTGGAGCACCTCGATGGCGTCATCGGGGTTGTTCGCGCTGTTGATTGCGAGAAGGATCCCCCGCCGGTGCAGCCCCAGAAGCCGTCGCTGGAAGGCCGTGAAGGCGTTGCCAGGCGCCGCGTCGCCGAGCTTTATGCCTGAAATCCCGTCCTCGCCCACGATCCCGCCCCACAGGGTGTTGTCGAGATCGAGCACGAGCACCTTTCGCACCCCTCCCGTGAGCGCCCGGATAAACCCCATGGTCTCCCGCGCAAGATCCGTCAGTGCCGGACGTGATACGTCCATGCGCGCCAGAAAAACCATCTTCGGATCGGTCCAGACATCCTTTCCGATCCGGCCGGCGAGGGCTTCCACGTCCACCACGTATGCGCCTCTGAGCTTGCGGCAGGCGGCCGCCAGCTCTTCGTTGGCGGCGGCGATCATCGCTCGCTCGCCGAACGTGTCTCGCACGTCGTGTAGGCCCAATACCGGGGAGGAGGGGATCACGAAGTTGTGTATGAGGAGAATCCCGCTGCCGCGGGCGGCGCTCTCCGCCAGAGACGCTATTTCGCCGACCGTTCGGGAGACCTCGGCCCTTCGCGACTCTTCAGAGAGTTCCCAGAAGCGTTGCAGCAGCTGCCCGAAGAGCGGCGCGGGCGAGAGCGCGAGGATGGTCACGTCGGGCTCGAAGGCGCGCAGCTCGCTATCGGGATTGAGAATCTGCTGCGCGTAGGTGCCGAAGGGAGCGATCAGAATCTCGCTGGTAAAATCCTGCGTCTCGAGCTCCTTCGCAAGAATCTCCTTCAGCGGATCGAGCGTGTAGTTCGAAAGGATCGCTATCCTGAGGGCGGTCTTCTTGCTCACGGGGCACCCTCTCCCCGAAATTTTTCCGGCCAGGCGCGGCGTATCTCACCCTCAAACGTCGACACCTCGCGCCAGGTGAAGGCGGGTGACTCCGAGATGCGCCGGATGTGATCCTGGTATACGCGCGCGTGTGTGAAGAGCTCCCCCTCGTGTGAGGGGAGCAGGGCAAAAAGCGGCCGGCCGGGCGCGTGCGCGGCGATCTCTGCGTAGGAGGTACGAAGCCTGTAGGGATGATCCACAGGGTAGAAGATCGACTGCACCTCGAGAAGCGTCGAGGTTGGGGGAAGCAGGAACGGCTCTCCCCGCGGCGGTATGTCCGTTTCTTCCAGATAACGAGCGCCGAAGGAGTTTGTGTGACGCCGCCGGATGGAGCAGTCGACCGTGATCCCGCGGGCCGCGAGCATCGATGCGATTTGGGAGTCCATGTGCCACCAGCCTGCCGTGAAAGTTCGCGGGTGAATACCCACCCGCGCGAGCCAGGCCAGCTCGCGATCCATTTGCGCTTGCGCCAGATCGTGACGGGGGTTCAGATGGCTCACGGGGATCATCCACGTGCGTTGGCTGCCATCCGACGGACCAGGATAGGCGCCGTCTCGCCCGAAATGCTCGCGGTAAGCCTTCCGCGCGCGCTCTTCATCCCGGGTGATCTCGAAGTAGTGCCCGTGGTAGCCAGCCTCGGCGTGCTCGAGCAGCCGCGCGATGCGCGCGGCGAAAGCGTCGCCGTCGATACCGGTGCGCTCCATCTGGACCTGCACCTTGGGGCACTCCGGGGTCAGCAGGCAGAGCGTGGGGCGCACGCCCGTCGCGCGGTGGAAGGCCGTGACGAAATCCAGGAGGCGATCAAAGCTTGGCGTCTCGGCCACGCGTTCTGTATGAAAGACGAAATTGATACGCACCGGCTCCGCCCGCGCGGTGTCGCGTTCCGGCAGGAGACGGTCGAGGAGCGCGTCGCGGAGGTAGCCGGCCCATCGACGAGCCCCCCGCGCCCTTGCTCCGGTTCCAACCTCGCCCCGAGAGGGGAAAGGCGCGCTGTCCGCCAATCCGTCCTCCTCCCCCGTTTTCGAAAAAGTCCTTCCAGAACGTCTGGTTACGGCTCCCCTTAGGTAGCACAGCGACCCCTCGCGTGCAACGGAAGAAAGCCGAAGAAAGGGACAGTCCACCTTTCAATAAGGGGGACTTTCCCACTTATTTTCTTGGTGCCTTGAACGGTCCGGCGGGTTTGATTTCCCCGCGGGCCGCGAAGGCGTGGAGCGTGTTCGAGACGTAGACGCGCCCTCCCGTCGCCTTGCAGATTGCGCGGGCCAGGCTCACGTAAACGCCCTTCGCGGCGGCGAGCTTCGCGCTCCGGCTCCCGGCGACCGACGCGATCGGCTGCAGCACGTTGAAGGTGACATCCTTGAATTCCGACCTGGTCAGCAACTTCGAGAGCGTCTCGCGTGAGAACTGGACGAGATGGTGCTTTGCCTCGAGCAGATGCTTGCGGGGTTTCCGGAATCGCGTAACGCGCCCGACAGCGCGTTTCAGGTGCGCGTAGGGGAGGTGGAAGTCGATGTTGGGCGTCTGGACGAACAGCACGCCGCTTTCATCCAGCAGGCGCGCGGCCTTCGAAAGGATGGGGCCCGGGTCGGCCAGGTGCTCGATAACGTCCCAGAGCGTGATGACCCGGAACATGCCCTCGCGGAAAGCGACATTCTCAAGCCGTCCGAGCGCTACCCGATGCAGGCCGAGTTTCTCTCGGGCGAAGTTCACCGCGTGGGGCGACAGCTCGAGGCCGTTCGCTTCCCACCCGCGCTCCGCCGCGCGCTTCAGGAAGAAACCCTTGC
>CBDUXZ010000037.1:0-10030 GCA_965371325.1 uncultured bacterium
ACTACGCAATTCCCTGATTAAAAGGAATCCGTTTGCGGGGGGGGATTGCCACGTCGGGCCTTCGACCCTCATCGCAATGACAAGTTTTTAGACAGTAGTGGGAGCGTCCCTATTTCTCTACAAGGCGCGCGGCGCGCGCCCGGTAACCGAGGATGATCATGAGCGCCAGACCGGCCAGAAGAACCGGCACGCCCGTGGCGACGGAGACCGAAAACCCCTCGATCGCCGCCCCGCGTTCGCCGCTTCGGAAAGGTTCCTCAACGGCATAGCGTAAGAAGGCGTAGCCGACCAGAAAGGCGCTGAAAATCTGACCATGAAAGCGTTTGTAAGGCTGAAGAAGGACAAGGGCCGTGAAGAGGATGAGGCCGTCCAGCGACGCGTAGAGCTGCGTGGGGTGAAGCGGGATGCCGTGATCCGCGATTGCGTCGGGATGCCGGAAGACGACGGCCCACGGCACGTCCGTCTCTCGTCCGTAACAGCAGCCGGCCGAGAAGCATCCCAAACGGCCGAAGAAGATGCCGAGGGGCACGGCCGGGGCCATCAGGTCACAGGTGCGCCAAATCGGCATCTTCCATCGGTGCATGAAGAAGACCGCGGTCAGGATCGCGGCGATCGCGCCGCCGTAGAAAACGAGCCCGCCGCGCGTGAAGTTCAGGATCTGCAGCGGATTGCTGGCGTAGTAGGGCCACTCGATGAGGACGTAGTAGAGCCGCGATCCGATGATCGCCGCGATGAGAATGTAGAAGCAGAGGTCGAGAAGCCGCTGGGGGTTCTCCCCGTATCGCCGGGCCTGGTGAACGCAGAAGCCGGCGCCCGCAAGAAAGCCCATCGCCAGCAGCACACCGTAGGTGTGAACGGTAAGTCCGTCGAAAACGGGAATGTCGAACAGGTGAGGATGCATGGTTGCCGTTCCAGGCCGTGACGGCTAGTTGCCCGAGGCCGACTCCTGGGCGAGTTGCCGCCGCCTCTGCGTCTCGCTGCTGAGAATCTCTATGATCAGCAGGAAGACGCCGATGGTGATTGCCGCGTCCGCCACGTTGAAGGCCGGCCACCTGAGAGAGTGCCAGTGCAGGTCGATGAAGTCCACAACCGACCCGAGACGAACGCGGTCTATCAGGTTTCCGACAGCCCCTCCAAGAATGAGAGACAACGCGGTTGCGGGGAGCCGCTGCGTTTTCTCGAGACTCGCGAAAAAGATGAAGACGACGCCGATCGCCAACCCTGAGATGACGATGAAGAATTTAGGATGCACCCAGGAGAGCACGCCGAATGCCCCCCCCGGGTTCCGGACATGGGAGAGATGAACGAAGTTCTCGAGAAGCGTGATGGACGCGTAGGGGGGCAGGTGGAGATTCACCAGGTGCTTCGTAACCTGATCAAGCACGATCACGAGCGGGGCAATGATGATGAAGATCTTGAATTTCGGCGTCATGCGGCCGCTCCAGGCATCTCCGCGAGTACCCTGGCGCAGCGGCCGCAGGTACCGGGGTACTCTTTGTCGGCGCCTACGTCAGGGCGCCACAACCAGCAGCGCGCGCATTTTATCCATGGGTCTGGGAGCGTAACGCGGACCTTCATCCCTACAATGACCGGGCTCGCATAAACGGGCGTAACTCGTGTATGAGAATCCATGGGCCGGAACTCGAGCACCGGACCCAAATCGATCTTCGAAACCAGGAAGAAATCGCATAATTCATTGTGTGCGGCGCCATCCGGGCCCAGCCATTTTCGAAAGAACTCATCTTCTGCCTGCGGCAGCTCGATTTCGAGCCTTGCTTCCGTCGAACCTCCGATGCGCTTCTTGCTCCGCGCCGCCTCGATGGCTTTGGCCGCCTCCCCGCGAATCTGAAGAAGCCTGTCGTATTTGTCGGCCAATGCGTCGTTGACCCAGGCCTTCTCCGGATCCGGCAGGCGCGCGAGGTGCACGGAAGGTCCGTTCTCTCCCGGCAGATGATCCCAGATCTCCTCCGACGTGAACGAGAGCACGGGCGCCATGAGAGGCGTGATGGCTTTGAGAATCTGGTGCATGGCGGTCTGCGCCGCGCGCCTCTCCGGGCCCGCCGCGCTGTCGCAATAGAGGCGATCTTTCAGGATGTCGAGATAGAGGGACGAGAGCTCGACCGTGCAGAACCGGTTCAGGGCGTGGAAGACGATGTGGAATTCATACGCGTCGTAGGCGCGCCGCACGCGCTCGACGAGCCGGGTCAGGCGGTGCAGGGTCCAGCGGTCGAGCCCCGGCAGGTGATCGTAGGGAACCGCATCACGGGAGGGATCGAAGTCGGCGATGTTTCCGAGGATGAAGCGGCAGGTGTTTCGAATCTTCCGGTAGGCCTCGTTCAGCTGCTTGAGGATGTCGTCGGAGAAGCTGATGTCGGTGCTGTAATCCTCCGCCGCCACCCAGAGGCGAAAAATTTCGGCCCCCTGCCTCTTGATGATCTTCTCGGGCGGAACGAAGTTCGGCGTCGACTTCGAGTACTTCTTCCCCTTCTCGTCCACCACGAAGCCGTGGGTGAGCACCGCCCCGTAGGGCGCCGCGCCACGTGTCGCCACCGAAACCAGGAGCGACGACTGGAACCATCCGCGGTGCTGATCGCTTCCCTCGAGATACAGGTCCGCGGGCGGCCCGTCCTCCGGCGCGCGCTTCAAGCTCTCCCGCCGCTCGAGCACGCCGGCCCAGCTCGCCCCCGAATCGAACCAGACATCGAGAATGCTCGCGTCGCGAACGAATTTCTTCTCCCCGCACTTCTCGCAGGCGATGCCTTCGGGGAGAAGCGGATCGGGCACGGCCGGGGCGAAGGGCCCCTCCTCCGCGAACCAGACGTCCGATCCCTCTTTCTCGAATACGTCGGCCACATGATTCATGGCCTCCGCGCTTATTAGATATTCGATAGATTCGCCACAGGCCTCGTTCCCACACGCCCAGACGGGAATCGGCACGCCCCACTTGCGCTGCCGCGAGATGCACCAGTCGGGCCGGTTCTCCACCATCCCGTAGATCCGGTCGCGTCCCCAATGGGGGATCCAGGCCACGTTCTCGATGGCCCGGAGGGCTTTTTCGCGCAACCCGTCCACCGCCATGCTGATGAACCACTGCTCGGTGGCGCGGAAGATGACGGGGTTCTTGCAGCGCCAGCAGTTCGGATAGCTGTGCTCGACATCGCTCTCGCCGAGGAGCGTGCCTTTAGCCTTCATAAGGGCGATGATCTTGCGGTTCGCGTCGTGAACGAAGAGCCCTTGCAAGACCTCTTCGATTTCCGGGTCGGTCGTGTAACGGCCGGCCTCGTCGACGGGCGTGAAGATCTCGAGGCCTTTCTCCATGCCCAGTTCGTAGTCTTCCTGGCCGTGGCCCGGCGCGATGTGCACCGCGCCCGTCCCCGCCTCGAGCGTTACATGCTCCGACGCCAGAATCCGGCGCATGTGCCCCTTCCAGGGGTGTCTGGCGGACAGTTCGACGAGATCGGCACCGCGCAGGTGAGCGATGACCTGCTGGTTATGCCAACCCAGATCCTTGGCAACGGCTTCGAGCAGCGCCTCCGCGACTATGAGCACCTCCCCGTTCACCTCGACGGCGACGTAGGGGAACGCCTTGCCGACCGCGATGGCGCGGTTCGCAGGCAACGTCCACGGCGTCGTCGTCCAGATGGTCATCGAAACGCGCTTCCCGTCGATCTCGGGGATTTTCTCTGCTAGCGCCGCGTAGTTTGGGGGGAAGGGAAACTTCACATAGACGGAGCGCGAGGTGCGCGGTTCGTACTCGACCTCGGCCTCGGCCAACGCGGTCTTGCACGACCAGCACCAGTGAACGGGTTTCTTTCCCCTGTAGAGCCCGCCGGCCCCGGCAATTTTCGCCAGCTCGCGCACTTCGGCCGCTTCATAGCCGGGCTCGGTCGTGAGGTAGGGGGTCTCCCAGCGCCCGAACACAGCCAGCCGCTCGAACTCTTTACGCTGCACATCCACGTACTTGTCCGCGTAGCGCCGGCACGCCTCCCGGATCTGGCGCGTGCTCATTTGCTTCTTGCGCGGGCCGAGATCCTTGTCGACCTGCAGCTCGATGGGAAGCCCGTGACAGTCCCACCCCGGCACGTAGTCGGCGCGGAAGCCGCCCATGTTTCTCGACTTCACGATGATGTCCTTCAGAATCTTGTTCAGGATGTGGCCGTGATGAATTCGCCCGTTCGCGTAGGGGGGGCCGTCGTGGAGTATGAAGGACGGAAGGTCTGCGTTGACCTCCATGATGCGATCATACAGGCGCAACTCTTCCCAGCGCCGGAGAATCTCCGGCTCGCGCTGGGCCAGGTTCGCCTTCATCGGGAACTTCGTCCGAGGAAGGTTGAGGGTGTCCTTATAGCTGTGTTGGGTCATGGCGCGTAGTCGATTGGGGAGGGAGAGGCGCTGTCCAGCCGGAGCGCCAAAAGCTATCACAAGCCCCGGGGACCGTCTATGACGCGGAGGGATCAGCGGGATCCGCCGTCGTTCCAGAGGCGGCCGATCAGAGCGTCCGGCCGACCGCGTTGGCGAAGCTCTCGAGACCTTCTACAAGCGCCCGGAAGCGCTTGGGCTTTAATGACTGGGGCCCGTCGCTCCAGGCCTTCTCGGGGTGCGGATGCACCTCGATCATGATGCCGTCGGCGCCACAGGCGATCGCGGCGTAAGCCATCGGCGTGACCCAAGGCCACTCGCCGGTGCCGTGGCTCGGATCGACGATCACGGGCAGATGGGTTTTCCCTTTGAGGACGGGCACCGCGTTCAGATCCAGCGTGTTGCGCGTCGCCGTTTCGAAGGTGCGGATGCCGCGCTCGCAGAGGATCACATCGGGGTTCCCCTCCGAGAGTATGTACTCCGCAGACTGCAGCCATTCCTTGATCGTGGTCGACATGCCCCGCTTCAGAAGGACCGGCTTGGTGGCTCTCCCGAGCTTCTTCAGGAGCGCGAAGTTCTGGACGTTACGGGCGCCCACCTGGAGGATGTCGGCGTACTCGCTCACGACCCCCACATCGTGGGGATCCATGATCTCGGTCACGACCGGAAGTCCCGTCTCGTCACGCGCCTCCGCGAGGAGTTTCAATCCCTCGACCTCGAGGCCCTGGAAGGAGTAGGGGCTCGTGCGCGGTTTGAATGCGCCCCCACGGAGAATGGTTCCGCCCCCTTCCTTCACGGCACGCGCCACCTCGAGGAGTTGCTCACGCCCCTCCACCGAGCAGGGCCCGGCCATGATCACGAGTTTCTTCCCGCCAACCGTGACACCCTGTCCCACCTTGACCTCGGAGGGCTCCTGCTTGAACTGGCTGCTCGCCAGTTTGTAGGGCTCGAGGATCGGCATCACACGTTCAACGCCGGACATCGATGGCAACGTCTCGGCGATGACCGATTTGTCCTGGCGCTCATCGCCCACACAACCCACCACGGTTCGCTCGACACCGCGGATGAGATGCGCACGGTAGCCCAGCTTTTCCACGGAGCTCACGACCGCGTCGACCTCGTCGTTCGTCGCCCCCGCCTTCATGACGACAATCATTTTCGTTACCTCCTTCAGTGAACTGGCAGACGGGCTGCTGCTCTTCCTCGGGTTGCCTGGTTTGCGGCGGGGCTTCCGCTCCCACGCGCGCGGCGGAACCCCCGAAGGGATCGAAAGAGGCCATAGGGCCGGTCGGCGCCTATGGCCTGTCGATTACAAACGCGCGAAATAACAAAGCCATGAGCGACCACCTTCCCGTCTGCCCATGGCCCGTTGATCCCGATTTGTGGCGATCAGCGCACCGCGGCAGACCGGCTAAAGCCGAACCCGAACCGCCAGTCGAAATAGAAGCGGCCTGCCATGCGCGTTGTCATCCACAATCTCCCAAAAGGGTGAATCCCTAATTGTTCCGGCAGTGTAGGTACAGGACACCTGCCTGTCAACCCGAAAGGCCGGGGGGGATGCGCGGCCCCTACTCCCCGCAGCGGCGCAGGAGGTAGTGTAGGATGTGGGACCCGCCCGCCTGGGCGCTTCCAATCCCGGCACGCCGAGGTCCGGATCATGAAAGTTTCGGGAAAGCAGATTGAGCAGATCGCCGCGGCTATCACGGAGGGGCTCGTGGTGGGGGGCTTCGCCCGGCCGCGGGGCGAGCGCGCGGACCTGGAAGCCGCCATCAGCAATGCGCTGCGGACCGACCTCGAAGCGGAAGGGGCGCTTGACCGTGAGGTCGAGAGCCTCCTGCAGCAACACGCGGACCGGCTCGACGCCGAAGGGGCCGACTACCGCCGCATGTTCGCGATGCTCAAGAAAAAGCTCGCCCGCGACCGGGGCATCGTGCTCTAAAGGCCGAAAACTACCGCCGCCCCCCGCCGCGATCCTCCCGCGGACGGGCCTCGTTCACGCGAAGGTTACGGCCATCCATATCCGTTCCGTCGAGGGCCGAGATCGCGGCAGCGCCGCCAGCGTCATCCATCTCGACGAATCCGAATCCTCGTGCACGACCGGTCTCCCGATCCACGATCAAATTGACGGAAACGACTTCGCCGTGCTTCCCGAAAAGCTCGCGAACTTCGTCCTCCGTCGCACTGAAAGGCAGGTTCCCGATATAGATCCTCTTCGGCATGATCTTTCACTCCGCGTCCGTCCGAAGGCGGACTCCTGAAAGTTGCCTGTGCATATTCCGGCAGTCCCGGAATCGGCCGGCGTTTCAAAAGAGAAAGATAGGGTACCAGGAGACTTTCGAGAATGGATGCCAGGCGGGAGTTCAGACCGTCTATCCGAAGCTCTCAGTACACCGAACTTCTCTCAACACCGCATATTATAGATGCCCGTTTTCTCCGACCGCAACCGCCGACCTTCATCCGACGGAAGGTCCCCCCCTCATTGCTTCTTTGCGAATTCCCTCGAGCATCACCCGGCGAATGAGCCCGCTGGCACCCCGAATGAGCGTCCAGTAGGTCGCGAAGAGCGCCAGGGTCACCCGGTCGGCGCACCGAACACGGGTCTCGGTGGAGAGCCGGGCGCCCCCGTCAGCCAGGGGATCGACACGCAGGTTCGCGGCAATCTTGATCGTCCGCCGGGTGGAGAGCGTGCGAAAGTCAGAGGGGGTGTGGACCTCTACCGGGGCCATGAACCTTCCCCGCGAAAACAGGGCCGCGGCCAGGCCGAACACGACCTCGCGTCCCGGCTGCTCGCCGAGGATTGCGAAATCGATCGCCCGAAGTGATTTGCGGAAGGTCCCCGGCGGCGGGAGGCCGCGAAGCCGGAAGAGAATCCGGATGGTGGGCGATTCGTTCAGCCGGTAGGTGTCGGCGGCCTCATAGACCCGGCCGGGGGGGGCGGCCACCGTGATCGCGTGGCGGTGCCCGAAATCAAATTCGGAGAGGCAGTCGTCGAGAATCGATGCCGGCATCGGCGATGGCTCACTAAAACCTGGCCGCCACCCACACACCCACGTAATGGGTGACCACGATAACCACCATGGCGATGAGAAGGTGCTCTGCGATGGTTTTCAGGCGCCCCTCACCCCGCGCTTTCGCAAGGAGATCGCTGATGATGACAACCACGAGCAACGCCCAAACCACGCACAGGACCACGGCGGTTGCGAGTTTGAGAAAAAGAAGTGGAATGAGGAACGTGGCCGCCATGAGAAACTTTGAAAAGAACGTTGATAATGTCGCGGCCCAGATGTGCTGGCCGGTGCGCCCGTCGCGCGACTCCTCGGCAATGTGAATTCCCAGTGCATCAGAGAGGGCGTCGGCGATGGCAATCGTGACCACGCCGCCGATGACGGCGAGCCGGGAGTGCGTGCCTGCATTGAGTCCGACGATCAGGCCGACGGTGGTGATCACGCCTGACGTCAGACCAAAACTTATCCCTGAGAGCAGCGACTCCCGCATGGGTTCTCCTAAAAGATGCTCTTCTTCCCCGGCGGGGTGAGAGGTCTGTCGGGAAGACCCCGAATCCGGGTTGAGATTCGGAAAGCCTCGAGGGCGCGATCGGACCAAGCCTTGGAAGCGCCGAGATCCGACCTCGACTTTCTATCGTAGGCGTTCCCGAGCCTGTCGTAAGCCTCGGGATCCCGGGGGTTCTCCTCGACCGAAGCCTCGAGGGCCGCGATTGCCTTGTCCAGTTCCCCGGCCTCGAGGTAGACGCCCCCGAGGTCGCGCTTCGTGCGCGCGCTCAGCCCCGGGGTGGGAAACCCGATTGCGACGGCTCTCTCCAGTGCGGCTGCCGCCTCGGGATACTCGCCCCCCTCGATGCGGGCCCGGGCGACATTGAGCCATCCCTCGAGAAACGCCGGGTCCGCCTCGATGCTCTTTTGCCAGGAGGCGTATGCCGCGCGCTCCCGGCCCGCCAGCGCCTGCCCCCTCGCCAGGGCCGCAAACGAAGTGGCCTGCGGGCGAAGCGTCGCCAACCGCGCGAGCGCCCCGAGGGGAACCTCGACAAGAACCGTCCCATCCCGAATCTCCGCGTACGCCTCCTCCACGAGCACATCCCTGGGCGGATCGTATGCGGGATCGCGCTGGATTGATTCCAGAAACGCATCCAGGATCGGGCGCGGGTCGGCCGCCATGACACGGCTGTCCCGCAGGAAACGCATATCCTCCCCCCTGAGGTATGCGAGAAGCGCCTCCCAGCCAGGCTCATGGGGGGGGCGGGGAGCGTTACGCGCGGCCTCGCCCAGACCGTCGGGGAAAGCCAACGCGAGATCGTGCGCCGCCTGGGCGAGAAGGCTGCCCGCCTCGGCCGTGGGCTTCTCATAGACACTTTGCCAGAGGGGCTGGCCACTTTGCACCTCATAGAGCCGCACACGGACCTTTAACTTGTCGGTGACAGCCACCACCCCGTCCAGAAGGAAGGTCGCACTCCCTTCCCGTCCGATACGTAGCGCTTCGGCACCCGATGAGAAGTGCTGGGGGACCACGAAACGAGCCCGCCCCCCCGTCGTGGTGCGGAAGGCGAAGAACCGGGTGTCCACCTCGAGAAGTCCGGCCATGCGCCGGCCGATCTCCCGCGGCACCTCGCGGCTGAGAACCCCCTTGAAGCGGGAGCTGTGGGGAACCGCGCCGACCTGGGGCACGGCAAAGGCAAGAATCATGAGCTGGGGCCGCCCCGGGGGGGAGCCGGCACCCGGAGAGCTGGCCAGGGCCGGCAGGTCCGTGAGAAGGCAGGCAAGCGAGAGCGCCAACGCCCGCAATCCGACCCGCGGCGTGATCCATTGCACCGCGGGTGATCCCGAAGGAGACATGGAGAAGCTCCGCTGGCGATAGTGGGGCCGTGATGATAGCATTGCTGTCGTATTTATAATGAATCCGGAGTGGGCGTGCAGCTTTCGGACGATCGCATCGCGCATTTATCGCACCAGATCCTCGCGCGGCTGAGGCCCCTGGCCGAAATTCCGGTCGAGGAACGCGCGCTGAGGGAAATCAAACGCTGCATGATCGCGGTGCTGAAGGAAGACGACGTGATAGACGCACTTGCTCGGCGGAAGATTGCATCACTCAAGCGTGGCGTTCCCGAGGGAGGGAACGAGTGGGATATCCTCTACCGTAAGTATTATGATGAGGAGGCCGCCCGCAGGAGACGCTGACGCCCCATGTGGCGCGCGACGACCTGGATAGGCGGCTTTGATGCCGCCTTTTCTGATTCCGGGCCCGGCGCGGCTTTCGTTGACATCCCCGGGGGCCGGTGATAACTGCTAGTTTTCTCAAGCCTTATGTGACTTCCCGCGCTGCCCGTCCCCCCCGCGCCGGGATCGTTCGAGGAGCCGGACGTGAAGCGGAAAAAAGCGTGGAGTGGACGCTTCAAAATGGATACCGATCGGATGGTCGAAGCCTTCACGGCATCGCTTGCCTTCGATCGCAAGCTCGCCCAGTCCGACATCCGCGTGTCGATTGCCCATGCGCGGATGCTGGCGAAGCAGAAGATCATCCCCGCGAAGGACGGCCGCGCCATCGTGAAGGGGCTCGAGGCCATCGCCCGCGAGATCGACTCGGGCGGCTTCCCGTGGCGCGAGGAGCTTGAAGACATTCACATGAACGTGGAGGCGCGCCTCATCGAGAAGATCGGCGA
>CBDUXZ010000038.1:0-9982 GCA_965371325.1 uncultured bacterium
TGCTTCGCGCCTTCGTCGAACCCCGCGGGAAGCAACCGCCCTGCAAGGTTTACAAGATCGGCCGCACCCCCCAAAACCCGGATCTCGCCGGACTTCCCGTAATCCTTCGCGCCCGCCTTCGGCGAGACACCGTGGAGGGCGGCCCCTGCATCGTCGGCGCCACCGTCTTCGGCGCCATCGGCCTGTGGAATGCGATTCCTTTCGATCGCGTTGTCATCGACGAAGCGGCTCAGGTTCCCCTTTCCCATGGAGTCATTGCCCTTGGAAGCGCGCCCAGGGCCACCCTCGTCGGCGATCACCAGCAGATGGGCCCGATCGTCCGTACGGATCCGCCGGACGATCTCGCGGCCGTCTCTCTTTTCGCCCACCTGCATCGGCACTACGGATCGACGCTGCTCACGCGTACCTACCGCATGAACCGTGAGATCAACGATTTCGTAAGCCGGCACTTCTACGCGGGAAGACTCGCTTCGGACGCCTCCTGCGCTTCGGCGCGCCTTTCACTCCAGCGCGGCGGCCGGCTGCGCTCTATCCTCGATCCCGACCGGCCCGCCGTCCTCGTTCTTCTCGATCACGAAGCGTGCCGCCAGCGCGCGCCGGTCGAGGCCGGGCTTGCAGCCGATCTCGTTATCGAACTGATCACACATCATGGCGTGCCGGCCGATGAGATCGCCGTCATCGCTCCCTATCGCGCCCAGGTGAACGCCATTCGGCAAGAATTCCGGACCCGCGCTTCGAAAAACCCGGCGGCGCTGCGCAAGGAGCCGGTAATCGACACGGTCGAGCGAATTCAGGGCCAGGAACGGGACGTCATCATCGCCTCCTTCACCAACAGTGATCCCGAGGAGCTTCTGAAGGACGCTTCCTTCTTCTACTCCCCGAATCGGCTGAATGTCCTTCTCAGCCGGGCCCGCGCGAAGCGGATACTCCTCGCAAGTCCCCACGCCTTCCGCGCTATTCCCCGGGACCTCGATACGCTGCGCAACGCGAACCTCTTCCGGCGACTCTACGACGAGAGCGACAGGATCAACTGGCCTTCGTAAGCGAACAGACGTCTGGGAACGGTTACGCTGCGTCGGCGCGGGGCGTCAGCCCTGGGCGTCGGCGCGGGGCGTCAGCCCTGGGCGTCGGCGCGGGGCGTCGGCCCTTCCGCGCGCAGGTGGGGGCCGCGAGCGCGGGCTCAATGGCGTGCGCCCTGGCAATCTCTCCCGGCCTCTTGCGCGCTTTACAACACTCTCCCGCGCGAGCCGCAGGAACCGCCGAGCACGGGAGGGCCGAGGCCCCCCGGCGCACTCCTCGCAATGACAGGGTCCGCGGCTCGGCGGGAGCCTCGCCCTCCCGGGCGCTCCTCGCAATGACAGGAGGGCCCCTGGGCGGATGCTAGACGGTGAGCAGGTCGGGGTTTTCCAGAAGCTCCTTGATCTTCCCCAGGAAACGGGCGGCGGTGGCGCCGTCGATGATCCGATGATCGCAAGAGAGCGTCATCTTCATGAGGCGGGCTGTTTTGACCTCCCCGTCCCGGACGACGGGGACTTCTGCAATAGCTCCTACGGCCAGGATTGCTCCCTCGGGCGGATTCATGATGGCCGCGAACTCTTCGACGCCAAGCATTCCCAGATTCGATACGGTGAAGGAGCTCCCGCGGTACTCCTCGGGCCTCAGCTTTCGCGCGCGCCCACGGGCCGCGAGATCCCTTCCCTCTGAGGCAATCTCAGCGAGGCGCTTCTTATCGGCGTTCCGAACAACCGGCGTCACCAGACCGTCACCCACGGCTACCGCAATGCCGACGTTCACGTCCCGGAGCATGCGGACCTGGCCCTCCTCGTAACTCGCGTTTACCCCCGGAAACTCTCCCAGTGCGCGTCCCGAGGCGGCCACGATGAGATCGTTCATCGTAATTTTCCCTTCGGGATGCGCATTTTTGAACTCTGCCCTGAACTGCTCGGAATTGCCCATGTCGACATGCATCGTGAGCGTGAAGTGGGGCGCGTTTCGCCAGCTCTCCTCCATACGCTTGGCAATCGTGCGCCGCATGGGAGAGAGCGTGCTGAGATCGCCCAGCTTGTTGCGCGCCAGATCCAGAAACGTGTCGCCCGCCCCCTGAGCCCTCTTCCCGGCCGCAGGTCTGCCCGCAGACCCGATGGCGGCCTCCACGTCCGCCTTGATAATACGCCCCTCCGGCCCGCTCCCCGTGATCTCACCGAGAGAGATCCCATGCTCCTCCGCCAGCCGCCGCGCGATGGGCGAGACCGAAAGACGATCGCCTCGCCGGCGGGAGACCGGCTTCCCAGGCGCGGCTTTCGCTGGAGCGCTCTCCGCCTCCTCTTGTGGCGCCGCCACGGCCTTTTCCCGGGGAGACGCGGCGATCGCTCCGGATGACCGGCTGATCTCTGCTTCACGGGGCTCGGGGAGGGCGACCTCCTCGCCCTCCTCCACGAGCAGGGCGATCACTTCGTCCAGCGGCGCGACTTCCCCTTCCTGGATGCGGATCTCGGAAATCGTTCCCGCGTAGAAGGATTGGAATTCCACGTCCGCCTTGTCCGTTTCGATCACGCAGAGAAGCTCCCCCTCCTCCACCTGATCGCCGACCTTGACCTTCCATTCGACGATCTTCCCCTCATCCATCGTGTCGGAAAGACGAGGCATCTTGATCTCGACAGGCATGGTTTCCCTCTGGGGGGATCTCTTTATCAGCGGCCGAGCACGCGATCGACCGCAGAGACAATCTTCTCGACGCTTGGGAGCGCGGCCTTCTCGAGATTGCCCGCGTAGGGCATCGGAACGTCCTCGCTCGTCACCCGAAGAACGGGTGCATCCAGGTGGTCGAAGGCATCGCGCTGAACCAGATAGGCAATCTGGGCACCGATGCCTCCAAAGGGCCAACCCTCCTCCACGATCACCAGGTGATTGGTTTTTCGGACAGAGGTGAGAATTGCTTCTTCGTCAAGGGGGCGAAGCGTTCTCGGATCGATCACCTCGGGATCGATGCCGCGTTTCTCCAGTTCCGGCAGCGCGAGTCGGACCAGATGCTGCATCTTGGACCATGCGACAATAGTGAGATCGTTGCCGGGCCTCACCACTTCGGCCACGCCGAGCGGGATTTCATAGGCCTCCTCGGGCACCTCGCCCTTCACGCCGTAGAGAACCTCGCTCTCGATGAAAACGACCGGGTTGTCATCCCGAACTGCGCTTTTGAGAAGCCCCTTCGCGTCGCGCGCGTTGGCGGGCATCACGACTTTGAGCCCCGGCGTATAGCAATAGAAGGGCTCGGTGCACTGGGAGTGCTGCGCGGCAAGCTGATGCGCGGCGCCGCCGGGCCCCCTGAATACGATCGGCAATTTGAACTGGCCGCCGCTCATGAGCCGAAGTTTGGCGGCGTTGTTGATTAGCTGATCGAATGCCACGAAGGAGAAATTGAAGGTCATGAACTCGATGATGGGGCGGAGCCCTACCATCGCGGCGCCAAGCCCCACCCCGGCGAAACCACACTCCGCTATCGGCGTGTCGACGACGCGGGTCTCGCCGAAGCTCTCCAGCAGACCCCGGCTTACCTTGTAGGCGCCCTGGTAAGCGCCGACCTCTTCTCCCATGAGGAACACGCGGTCGTCCCGCGCCATCTCCTCGGAGATGGCTTCCTGTAGCGCATCGCGATACGAGATGCTCCTCATGACCGCCCCCCGTCCATCGCATCCTTCGGCCCTTCCGCATAGACGAAATCGTGGAGGTCTTTCTCGTCCGGAAGCGGGGAGTTTCGGGCGAACTCAACAGCTTCTTCGATTTCGTTCCGCACGTCCAGCGCCATCTCCTTGAGCTGAGTCTGGCTGGCCATCCCAAGGGTGTAGATCCGATCCGCAAGCTGCGGAATCGGGTCGCGCGTCTTCCAGAATTCCAGCTCTTCCTTGGTCCGGTACTTGGCAGGGTCACTGATGGAGTGGCCGCGGAAACGGTAGGTCTTCGCCTCAATCAGAGTGGGAAGGCTCTGCTCACGCGCGCGCTTCACGGCGCGGCGGACTGACTCGCGAACCTCGAGCGCGTCATCGCCGTTGATCGTCTCCCGCTCCATGGGATACCCCAGCGCCCGGGTGGATACATCCTCAACGGCGAGCGTCTTGTAGAGCGGCGTCCCCATTGCGTAAAGATTGTTTTCGCAAATGAATATCACCGGGAGTTTCCAGAGCGAGGCCAGGCAGAGCCCTTCGTGAAAGGCGCCCATGTTGGCGGTCCCATCTCCGAAGAAGCAGAGGGCGACGTCCTTCTCGCCCCTGTATTTCGACGCAAAGGCCACGCCTGCGGCAAGCGGAATATGGCCGCCGACGATGGCGTGGCCGCCGAGAAAGCGGCGGGAGACATCGAAGAAATGCATGGAGCCGCCGCGCCCTTTGGAACAACCGGTCGCGCGGCCAAAGAGCTCCGCCATGGCGCTGCGCGGGTCGCGTGTCCGCGCGAGGTAATGCCCGTGTTCCCGGTAGGTCGCGACGATGTAATCGGTGGGTTCGGCCGCGGCGATCGCGCCAACCGCCACTCCCTCCTGGCCGATGTAGAGGTGCAGGAATCCGCTGATAAGCCCCTCCGTGTAGCAGCGCTGGGCCACCTCCTCGAAGCGACGGATGAGGAGCATGTCGCGGTACATGCCGAGGAGCAGATTCTTGTCCATGCCACCCTCCCGGAGAGAAGTTACACCACGCCCTATCGGCCGGAAAGTCCGTCGGCTGGAGATGGGTTGCTCCCCGAAATACCGTGCGCGGCAAGCGGGATCTCCATACCGCGCCCGCGGTCAGGACGCCGCCGAGTTTCGGTCCGGAAGAATTTTTGACCCTTCGGCAAAGGGCATGGCCGCGTGACTCTGCTTGACAGGAACCGTGGTGGGATGTTAGCTATTTCTAAAGCTGCGGGTTTGGGAATTTATATTCCCGTTGTCGGGTGACCCGCCGCCGGACGAAATGGAGGGCCAGTCCGCCGTAAAAGGAGACTGAAGTGGGCCTGGCTCAAGCGCGCGCCGTCGGCACCGACAGCCGCCGGGAGATCCTCCGCGTTGCGGAGGAGATCTTTGCGAACAAAGGATACGTCCCCACCACGACCCGCGAGATCGCCGAAGCAGCCGGTGTGACCAAGGGGCTACTCTTCTACCATTTCCAGACGAAGCAGCATCTGTACCTGACGGTCGTCGAGAACGTCATGGATTCAATGTCCCAGCTCGCCATCCCCCAGGTGCAGATTGAGGGGGTGGATCGGCTGGCTCATATCCGCGGCTTTCTTGAGGGGTGGACCGAGTTCCAGGCTAATCATCCCAACGCATTGAAGCTGATTACCCGCGAGCTCATGGATGAGGGGAAGTTTTATCAGCGAATTGCGGACGACTACATCAAACCCCTTTACGAGTTCGGGATTACCTTCATGAAGGAAGGGATCGCGGAGGGTGTGTTCAATGATATCGACCCCTTCCACCTCGTTCAGATACTCAGCGCCCCCAACGCCATGTATTTCACGCAACTCGGCTTTTATGAGCGACTATCGGGCGAAGACCTGAAATCACCCGGCGAGATCGCCCGTCGCAAGAAAGCGCTTTGGGAAACCTTCTCCCGGGTTCTTGAAAAAACCTAGAAGCAGGAACTTCTACTGCGATTCTCTCCCTACGACCTCCACCGCCTCGGGAAGGCGCTCCAGGGAAACCACAACACTCTTCCACTCCCCCTCGACAGCTCGCAGCGGCGTCAGCATTCCCACCAGACTGCTTGCCACGAGTTCCTGCATGAAGTGATTGAGATGGGTCTTCTTGCCATCCCGTGTAACCGTCACCTGGTAGTGCTTCTTCATCTTCGAATCTCCGCTGAGTAATGAAGGAACCCCTGCCGCCGGTTCGCCGTTTAAGGATTGGCTTACGTCCTATTCTCCCGCGTAGCGCCCGCGATCGATGTTGTACTTCTTGAGGAGCTGTTGAAGCAGCGTCCGGTTCATGCCCGCGGCGGCTGCCGCCTGCGTCACGTTGCCTTTGCTTGTCCTGAGGATCTGTTCCAGAAATTCCCGTTCCACCTTGGCCGCGGCCCGCTCTCGCGCCTGCCTTTTCGCCTCCTTCAGATCTTCGTTGCTGGAGATGGGACCAGCTGCCGCCGGCGCACTTTCACCCGACTCGATAATCTCAACCGGCAGATCCGAAAGCTCTATTTGCACTCCCCTGGAAAGCACGATGCCACGCTGTATGACGTTCTCCATCTCGCGCACGTTGCCCGGCCACTCGTAGGTGCGTAGGGCGGCAAGGGCTTCCGGAGTCATGCTCTTCATGTTCTTCCCGGATTCCTTGGCGTACTTACTGAGGAAGAAGGGAACGAGATGGTCGATGTCCTCGATCCGCTCCCGGAGGGGGGGAAGCTTGATGGGAATCACATTCAGACGATAGAAGAGATCTTCGCGAAATTTCCTCTCCTTCACCCGCTTGACAAGATTCAGATTGGTTGCGGCAATCACACGGATATCAACGGGGATGGGATGCACTCCACCGACCCTTTCGATCTCGTATTCCTGGAGCGTCCGGAGAAGCTTGATCTGGAGCTCATTGGGCATCTCGCCGATCTCATCGAGAAAGAGCGTTCCTCCCTCGGCCTGTTCCATCTTCCCGATCTTCTGGCGAATAGCGCCGGTGAAGGCGCCTTTCTCGTGGCCAAAGAGCTCGGAGGAAAGCAGTTCCTCGGACAGCGTCGTACAGTTCACGGCTACGAATGTCTTCGAGGCCCGCGGACTCCACTGCGTGATCGCACGGGCGAAGATTTCTTTCCCCGTTCCGCTTTCACCGAGAAGCAGGACAGTGGCCTTCGAATCGGCAGCCGCCTTGGCCAGATCCACGACACGGTTGAGCGCAGCGCTGTTTCCCACCAGCTGATACCGCTTCGAGACCTGATCGCGCAGCTCCTTGCGCTCGAGGTTTACGGCCGAGTAGAACCGCGCGTTGTCTATGGCAATCGCGGCAAAGTTCGCAAAGGCGGTGCAGAGTTGTACGTCGCTCTCGGCAAAACCGTCCGGGCGGGTCGAGTTGATGGCCTCGAAGACCCCGATGAGCCGGTCCTTGACTCTCAGGGGAACCGCCAGGAGCGACCGGGTGTCAAAGCCGATCTCCTCGTCGTAGCCGGAGTAGAAGCGTGAATCCGCGCTGGTATCACCGACGATGAGGGGACGCCCCTCCCGCGCAACCCAGCCCGCAACGCCGGTTCCGACCGGAAGCCGCTGCTCCTTGAGCTCCTCCCCCTTCGTCCCCTTGACCACGGCAAAGACCAACGCGCTCCCCGACTCGTCCAGCAGGAGCAAACTCGTCGCCTCGCACTGAAGGAGCTTGCCCGCCCGGGTCACCAGCAGGTCCAGGATCTCATCGAGTTCCAGGGCCGAGGTGAGGAGCGCCCCAACCTCGATCAGGCTCTCGAACTTGTCAGGGGGAACCTGAGAGAGATCTTCTTTCAAAAAACCTTCTCCGCCGTCTGGGGGGCAGGGGACACGGGCAACTGTCATTTATTTTATAACAGAAGAGTAAATAGGCGTCAATCCTGACACATTGGCGGCGGTTCTGGCGCGAGGCATCCCCCCCTGCTATCGATGGCCTGGCCTGATTTCGTAGGAATTTTCCCCCTATTCGGGGGCGCCCTGAAGGGTAGCCCAGGGTGCTTGAGACAGGCGGGCGGCAATCACTCTCCCTGAAGGGACGATTGCTCCTCCGCGGGGAGATAACGAGCGGCGAAACCGTTGTCGCCGACGGCCCAGGCGCCGCCCCTGGAAAAGAACCTGAAGGCGCGGATGAACCGGGAGGGCTCCAGACGCTGTCGGCGCCAGTTGTGGCCGCCATCCACTGAATGAAGGATCGCCTGGGGCGCCACCAACCATCCGTATTTCGCGTCTATGAAATGGAAATTCCTGGCCTCGATGCCCGGGAGGGGGATCCCGTGCCAGGTCGCCCCCCCATCGTCGGTGAGGTAGAGCACGCTGCCGCCTTCCGCCCTCCGTCCCAGGACCCATCCCTGCCTTGAATTCAAAAATTGGATTTTCGAAAGGCGAACCTGCTCGCCGATCCGCACTCGCACCCAGGTTTCTCCACCATCGGCGGACCGGAGCAAGTACCCTTCGCGCTGGAGCGCGAATAGGTGCTCGGAATCCGATGCATCGACGGAAACTATCGATCCCGCGCCCAGAACTCCCCGCGGGGGAAGCTGCGAAAAACTGCGGGCCCCGTCGCGGGAGAGTAGAAGCGTCCCGCCTCCGGCCACCAGGAGCAGATCTTTGCTTGCGTACACGGCCGCAAGCAGTGTCTCCCCGACCGCCGCGGCCCCGCGCCGCCAGTGGGCCCCGCCATCTTCCGTGACGATGACAAGCCCCCTCTCGCCCACGGCTACGCCGCGCCGCTCGTCCATGAAGTCCAGATCGTAAATCCTCCCTCTCACCGGCGTCGCCTGTATCCGCCAGGAACTCCGCCAGGGGCGGCCCTCGAGACTCGAGGCGGCTATCCGCCCCTTGTCCCCGCCTATCCAGGCCCGCGCCCGTCCCGATGGAAGTGTGGCCGTGTCAATGCGGCGGAGCACAGTATCAGTACGCCTCGCGGCCTCGCGCCAGCGATGGCCGCCGTCATCCGTCACAAGGATGCGGCCCGCCCCTCCCGCCGCCCAGCCCCGCTTCCGGTCGGCGAAATGCACGTCCATGAGATCAAAATCCTCACCGGGAAGCTGGACGGGCCAGGTACGCGCACCGTCCGCCGTAGCGCGAAGGTTCCCGCTGGCATCGATGGCGAGCCCGTTCTTCCCGTCCGACATCGAGAAGCTCACAAGCTTGCTCTTCTGGTTCTGCTTCGCTTCGTACACGAGCTTCCACACGCGGCCGAGGCTCCGTGTGCGGAAGAGAAGCTGGACGCCGCTGCGCATGACTTCCGCTACTCCGTTGTAGCGATCGACAAAACGGGCGTTCACGATGAAGGGATCTCCGCTCCCCTCCCTCTCCAGGTCACCCGAGCCGGCAGGCGCATCGCCGATCGGGACCCTGGTATCGACCTTCACACTTCTCATCAGAGCGTCCACGGTACGCACAAGCTTCCAGTGCTCACCGCTATCCTTCGTTCTGTAGATCGCGTGGCCGTCGCTCGCGTAGCCCCGGCGTCCGCTGACAAACCGCCAGCCGACGGCCTCCTGCAGAGACGACCAGTTCGTCCCGCCGTCACGCGTGCTGATCAGCGTACCCGGGCCGCCGGCCCAGCCTGTCCTGGGGTTCAGCATCTGAATATGCGTCAGATCGCTTCCGGTTCCCGCCTGCTGCCGGTCCCAGGTGCTCCCTCCGTTCTCGGTCCGAAGGATGAGACCCTTCTCCCCGACAGCCCATCCCAGCTCGGCGTTTACAAAGTCAATGCGCCTCACCCGCTTGTCCGCGCTGAAGCGGAGCGTTTTCCATCTGGCCCCGCCGTCGTCACTGCGGAGTATTTCACCCGCTTTGGTCAGGGCAAATCCGCGATTCAAGCCCTTCCAGAGGAGCTGGTCGAACCGCGCATAGTCGACCCCCACCAGGGGCGCCCATGTCTTCCCCCCGTCGGTCGTCCGGTAGAGCCCGCCTGAAACCCCGGCCGTCCACGCATGATCCTTGTCGGCGACCCAGACCGCCGTGAGATCGTCGTCGATCTTCGTTTTCAGAACTTGCCAGGCTTCCGCGCGGAACGGAGCGCCGTAGGGCTTCTCGAAGGCGCGATGGCCGTGCACGATCGCGCGCGGCTTCTCGCGGCGGCCAAACGCCTGCGCGATACCCGCGTACACGAACGCCCCCGCCGACAGAAGGGCGAAGGCGATCAGGAGGCGCAGAGCCGGCTTTAAGGAATGACGCACGCGCGTTTTTCTCACGCGGGGGGAGTTGTTTCAGCGGGGTTTTTAGCGGCCTTTCCAGTCGGGATCACGTTTTTCCATGAAGGCCGTGATGCCCTCGACGACATCTTCGGTCATCGTATTGATCGTCAGCTGCGATTTCAGATACT
>CBDUXZ010000039.1:0-9895 GCA_965371325.1 uncultured bacterium
AAGGTCTGCGTCATCGGCGCGGGCTCGTCCGGCATCACGGTCATCAAGTCCCTCAAGGACCGCGGCATCCCCTTCGACTGCTTCGAGAAGGGAGATGAAATCGGCGGGAACTGGCTTTACAAGAACTCCAACGGCATGTCGTCAGCCTACGAATCCCTCCACATCAATACGTCCCGCGACCGGATGAGCTACGCCGACTACCCCATGCCGCCGGACTATCCCGACTTTCCCGGACACAAGCCCATCGAAGATTATTTCAAGAACTACGTTGATCACTTCGGGCTGCGGGACCACATCACTTTCAAGACGAGCGTCGACCACGCCGAGTTGCTCGAGGACAAGACGTGGCGCGTGGATTTCGACAACGGCGAGATCCGTTTCTACGACGCGCTCATAGTGGCGAACGGCCATCACTGGAACCCGCGCTGGCCGGAGCCCGGCGACTTCCCCGGCAAGTTCGACGGCACCGTCATGCACTCCCACTACTATCACTCGCCGTCGGAGCCCGAAGAGCTTCACGGGAAGCGCGTTGTCGTCATCGGAATGGGAAACAGCGCGATGGACATCGCCTGCGAGCTGAGCCGCCCCGGCATTGCGGACAAGCTTTACCTCTCCGCCCGGCGGGGCGCGTGGATCATCCCGAACTACCTCTTCGGGAAGCCCCTGGACAAGCTCGGGGGAACCCATCCCCTCATGCCGATTTCCGTACAGAGGTTCATCTTCAAGATGCTCATGAGCGTGTCGGTCGGGTCGCCGATGAAGTACGGCCTGCCGGAGCCCGATCACAAGCTCCTGGAGGCGCATCCGACCGTCTCGCAGGATCTCCCCGTGCGCGTCGGCCGTGGCGACATCACACCCAAGCCAATCGTCACCGAGCTTCTGGGTGACAGTGTCCGTTTTGCGGACGGCTCCGTCGAGAAGGTCGACGCGATCATTTACTGCACGGGCTACAAGGTCACCTTCCCGTTCTTCGATGAGAAGTTCATCAGCACGAGGAACAACGATCTGCCGCTCTGGAAGCGGATGATCAAGCCGGGAATTCCGAACCTCATCTTCATCGGCCTTCTGCAGCCTCTCGGGGCTATCATGCCGCTGGCCGAGGCGCAGGGTAAGTTCCTGGGCGACTATCTCCTTGGGAAGCACCTCCTCCCTTCAAAGCACGAGATGGAAGCGGAGATAGCGGCCGAGCGCAAGAAGATGTTCAAGCGCTACGTGAAGTCCGATCGGCACACGATGCAGGTGGATTACGATCTGTATCTCTACAAGCTCCGCAAGGACATTCAGGCAGGAACAAAGCGCGCGGAGCAGGCAGGGTATCCCCTCCCCATTCTGCCGAAGGCCCACAAGCACGCCCCCCATGCCGAAGCCTCGCCGGACGCAGCCGATGGGCCGGCGGCTACCGGGCTGAGGGAAGTGCCGGCCTAGATCCGGTCCTTCGACCCGACGGTCGGGGTTGGATCCTCGACGTGAAAGCCCATGAATAGAAGCGCCCGGTTTTGCGCCGGGCGCTTCGACTTTGAAGCCCTATGTCCTACGTCACCTTCGCCTTCATCGCATACGCGCTCTTTGCATTCACCAACGTGCTCGACAAGGTGGTGCTGGGGCACCGCCGGGTCGATCCGCTCGGCTACGTGCTGGTGAGCGCGGCCTGGAGCCCGCTGGTTCTCCTCACCCTGCCCTTTGCCAGGCTCGATCCGCCGGGACTCCCGAGAATGCTCGCCGCGATTGCCGCCGGCGCCTGCTTCTTCTGGATGCTCTTCCCCTACTTCAAGGCCGCCGAGCGCGATGAGATCACGCGCGTTGCTCCGCTCTGGGAACTCGCCCCCATCTTTGTGTGGATCCTGGCCCGCCTCACCCTCGGAGAAGAGCTGGGCGCGAGCGGCGGGCTTGCCTTCTCTCTGCTGGTCGTCGGGGGGCTTCTGCTCGCCGCCCGGCGGCCGCGGGATCTCATCGTTCCATCGCGCACCATGCTTCTCATGATTCTCGCCACCAGCCTGCTGGCGGCCCACAATACCCTCGCCGCGATCGTGGTGCGTGGATTCGACCCGGTGGGCGGCTACCTCCTGATCCGCAGCGGTATGGTGCTGGCCGCGGCTACCGCGCTTCTTCGTAAAAATCCGAGGGCTCGCCTCCGCGCAACGCTTCGGGACCACACCCTCGGAACACATGTCATCATCGCGTCCACCGTGCTCCTCAGCGTGTCCGGGTTTCTCTTCCTCATGCGATCGCTGCAGGAAGGGCCGGTCGCCATCGTCTCGGCGCTGAGCGGGGTCGGCGGGATCTTCGTTCTCGGCTTTACCATGATTGTCGCGCGCATCCGTCCGGGTCTTCTCGTGGAGGAGACGAGCCGTGGAATCCTTCTTCAGAAGCTCATCGCCCTCGTACTCCTCGGCCTCGGCGTCGCCCTGCTCAGCCGCTAAAAGGGGACCGTCCCCTTTATCAGAACCCCTATCGAGCAACACGGCGACCTGGGGATAAAGGGGACGGTCCCCTTTTAGCTTCTGGCGTGGCGCGGCCCTCAAGAGAGCGTGATGGCGCGCTTCAGTCGGAAGTGTACTTGGCGTCGAGCGCGAATTTCTCGTCGAGACCCATGAGATCGTGGAATTCGTCGAAGGTGATGAGGCTGTCGAGCGCTTCGCGGGTGCTCCCCTTCGCCCGAAGCTCCGCGTAGATCTTCTTCATCGCCCTGGCCGCCGAGTAAATCCCCGAAAGGGGGCACACGGCGAGCGCGTAGCCGAGGCCTGAAAGCTCCTCGCGCGTAAGAAGCGGCGTCACGCCGCGCTCCAGCATGTTCGCGACAAGCGGTCCGGGGACCTGCCGGGCGACCTCCTCGAGCTGCGCGATCGAGTTCGGCGCCTCGACAAAGGCGGCGTCGGCGCCGGCCTCACGCGCAGCTTTTACCCGCCGGATGGCTTCGTCGAGACCCACGGCCTGATTCGCGTCGGTACGAGCGACAATAAAAAAATCGTCGTTCTCGCGGGCGTCCACGGCCGCCCGGATCTTCTGCACGTACTCCTCGAGGGGAACGACTTTCTTCCCTTCCATGTGTCCGCAGCGCTTCGGCCAGACCTGATCCTCCAGGAACATCCCGGCGGCCCCGGCATCGACGAGATCCTGAACCGTCCTGATCACGTTGAGTGGATTTCCGTATCCCGTGTCGGCATCCACAACGACGGGCACCTTGACCGAGCGGCAGACCAGACGGGCGACCTCCGCCATTTCGCTCTGGGTGACGAGACCGAAGTCGGGCTCGCCCAGGCGCGATGCGGAAACGCTGTAGCCCGAGATGAAGAGGAGTTCGAAGCCCGCCTGCTCGGCAAGCTTGGCGCTGAGGGCATCGTAGACGCCGGGGAAGATGATCGTGCCGTGCTTTTCCATGAGCGTCGTGACGCGGCTCGGCCGCCCCTTGCGCGCGCTCCGCCCTCCTCCCGCTGGCGCCGCCATCAGCCCTTCTCCGGCTTGTGGGTGTCGGGGCTTACGCCGGCCCGCTTGATCTCGCGCTCCGCCTCCTTGCGCAGCCCCTCTTTCTTTCCGGCCGCCTCGCCACGCACTTTCGCGTTGCACGATTCGCACACGGAACCCGCCATCTCGTACTCTTTGGCGCACATCATGCACCGCCTGCGTTTGACCTCCGCCATAGGCCTTCCCCCTTGTTCCCGAAAGCTATCACGACCGCCCACGGGGCGGCAACGCATCCCCCGGGGACTTGAAAAAATCCTCCAATAGGGCGATTCTCCCCGCGAAGATGGAGGATTGAAGATAGAGCGCGGGAAGGGCTCGACCCGGGAGGAGTGCCGCCGTGACGGAAACACCGCTGCTGACAGACGAGATTCGCGCCTGGGTCGGGAAGAGTTACCCGCCGCGCACCGGCGTGGTGACGGCGCGGGACATCCGGAAGTTCTGCATCGCCACGGGCAACCGGGACCCCCGCTTCCTGGAGGGTGAGAACCCTGTCGCCCCTCCCGGTTTTGCCGGCGTCGCGACCAGCCACCTCGACGCGCTCGACAAGCTCAAGCCCGACGGCCTGCCGGGCGAGGCTTTTCTGCCGAAGCTTCCGCTCCCGCGGATCATGGCCGGCGGCGTGGAGGCGGAATACAAGGGCGCCATCCGCGCCGGCGACACGCTGACCGCCGTGACCCGCATTCATGACATTCAAGAACGCAAGGGGCGCACCGGCCCGCTTATCTTCACGACCCTTGAAACGACCGTCACCAACCAACGTGATGAGGAGGTCATCGTCGAGCGAACAACGCTTATCGCCCGGTAGGACGGCCGTCGCGACCTGGCGCAGGGCTTCGGCCCTTCCGTGCTCGGCGGTTCCTCTCCCCGCGCGGCGCGACGGCGTCGCCGGCACCTCACGCGCCAGGGAAGGTCGCGCGAAACGCTGTTGTGATTTCGACGATGCCTCGCGACTGGTCCCTGGCGCGCTTCGGGCGCCGCCGTTTCGCGCCTGATGCGCGGGGACCCCCACCTGCGCGCGGAAGGGCCGAGGACCCTGCCGTCGATAACAGCTGGGAGGGCGAGGCTCCCGCCGAGCCGCGCGCCCTGTCATTGCGAGGCCCGAGGTTCCGCGCGAAGCGCGGGCCGAGAGAATCGTAACAACAACGCGAAGAAGCAATTCCCTGAAACTGTTTGGAGGTTCACTCACCCATGTCAGCCGGCTTCTCCCGTATCCATCACGTGGGCATTGTCGTGCGCAGCCTCGAGGCTGCCTACGGCTTCTGGCGCGCCACGCTCCAGCTTGAGGTTTCGAAGACTGCGGTGGTCCCCTAACAGGGCGTATCAGCCGCCCTCCGCCCGTGCGGTGAGTGCGAGATCAAGCTTCTCGAACCCGTGAATAAAAACGGCGGCGTCGCCAAATTTCTGGAGAGGCGGGGGGAGGGGCTTCATCACATCTGCTACCAGACCGACGACGTCGCCGCCGCGCTCGCGGATGCGGGAGCCAGGGGGATTCCGCTCCTTGACAAAACACCCCGGGAAGGGCTTGCGGGGAGGATCGGGTTTCTTCATCCCAGGGCGAACCACGGAACGCTCATCGAATTCGCCACCCCCTTTCCGGAAGATGCGCCCGCCGAGTCGCACCCGCCCCATGGCCCCTTCAAGCGCCTCCACACGGCGGCGATCGCGGTCAAGGATTCGAAGGTAGCCTCCGCCACCTTCCGCGAACACTTTGATCTTCCCTGCGCAAAGATGGTGGAGGATCCCGACCGCGGCGCGCGGGTGGCCTTCCACCCCGTGGGACGCGCCGTCATTGCCCTCATGGCGCCATCGGGCACATCGCCCGCCCCCCTTCTTGCCCGCCGTCTCGACCAGAGGGGAGAAGGGCTTTTCATGATTGGCATTGAAGTGAGTGACTTCGACGCCGCGATCAAACGGCTCGAGGGCGCGGGCCACGCGGTGAGGCGAACGACGGCGGCGGGGGGAGTGGACGTGGGCCTGGTCGGGCCGAAGGGAACGAGCGGCACACCCATGGAGTTTTACGCGCTGCCCGGGGCGTAGTGCCGGAAGGCGAGAGACAAGGAATCGGCGATGGCATTAACGGTGAAATACGATGACCTGGAGGTCGGTACCAAGGCACCGCCGCTCCCCTTGACGCCGACCCTCGTGCAGCTCTTCCTTTTCAGCGCCGTTACCTGGAACGCACACCTCATTCACTACGACGGCGTCTACGCTGAAAGCGAAGGGTACCCCGCGCCCGTCATCCACGGCCCTTTTCAGGGTGCGCTTCTCGGCCGGCTCATCACCGATTGGGTGGGCGATGCAGGTGTTCTCAACCGGCTGGCTTACAGCCACAGGGGGATCGCCCATCTCGGCGACACCATCACGTTCAAGGGAGAGGTCGTCAGGAAGTACGAGGAGTCGGGATCGCGGCGGATCGATCTGCAGCTTTCCGTGGAGACACAGAAGGGCGAGGTCACGACCGTCGGCGAGGCGACCATCGACTTTCCGGCGTGATCATTCCTTACTCGTCGAAGGGGGCCGCCTTGATTCGCCCGTTGAACTGCAGGTAGCGACTCAGGAAACGGGCGCGGGAGTCCGGCCTTAGCTCCGTTTCGTAAGACCAGCGCTCGCCAATCTTCGTCTTCAGACCAAGGCGTGGGTGAATCGCGTGGACTTCATTCACGCGCTCCCGCGGCAGTTCCCAGAGTCTCAGCCCCGTCACATCGAGCGCCGTCGAAGCATTCAGCAGATGGGCCTCCACGCCGTGCTCGAGGCCCACGCTCACGTTCAGGTGCAGCGTAATCGCCTCGACGAGCGCATCCTGGCGTTCCCGCACCCACCCTTCCTTCCCGGCAAGATTGCGCGCGGGCCCCGCGCTCAGCAGCGTGAAGCAATGAACGTCCGGCTCGGGGTGGCCATACTTCTCCGTCAATCCGAGATCGTGCAGCAGGCAGGCCACGTAGAAAAGCTCCTCATCGAGTTTGTGCCCGTTCGCCGAGGCAAGCAGACGCCCCCAGAGGTAGCAGCGGAGGGAGTGATTCAAGAGGAAGGGGAGCGACGCCTCACGGCAAAGCGCCTCGGCCTCGCGGGCCGCGCGCGAGTCGGGCGCCTTTATTTCACGTGGGTCGAGATCGACTCGCTTCGGCCGCCAGAGGCCGAAGCGAGAGAGGATCTGTGCTGGCAGGATCCGCATCTGCAATGCGACGCCCGCCCCGAGCTGCCCCAGGATATCCCGCGGGCCCATCCGCCCGCCCGTCTCACGCACCCAGGCCAGCGATCCCGTTGTGGCTCCCATCGTGTCACTCCTCCTTCGGTTCGTGTCCGCCCATGACCCGTTTCCTTATCATATTTCCCGCCGGAATACCCCGCCCTCCGCGGGGCGGTCAGGCGCGCGCCGGAAAACGCTCCGCGGCATCCTCCAGGGCCATCCGGGTCGCGTTCGCCAGGAAAGAGATCAGGTGGTATTGGCCAACGAGAAGGATGAGCTCGACGAGCTGCTCGGCATTCCAGTGTTTCGTCATCGCCTGCCAGAGTTCATCCGGCACATCGGCCGTATCATGAAGCGCGTCGACGAATCGGACGAGAAGCGACTCGCGCGCCGACCAGACCGGATCGTCCGCAGCGCCGTGGACCGTGGCCCTGATCCACGCGTCGTCAAAACCCATGGGCCGGGCAAAAACGGTCACGTGAACACCCCACTCGTACTCCGCGCCACATCGGGCGCATACCCGGTGGATGACCAGCTCACGATCGCGCGCGTCGAGCACCGCGCTCTGGAAGAAGGCCGGCGCGCCCACACGGAACTTCCGCAGCAGCCGGGGATGGTTCGCGAGGGTCCGGAAGATTTTGAGCGGTTCGATCCCCGGCGGCATGAGCTTTTCGAGATCGATGGCCACCTCCGGATCATAAGGAGGGTCGATGGGGTGGATTCTGGGTTCGCTGTTCCTGGGGGACATGGCTTTCTCCTTGCCCGCGGGGTGTAGATCGCGTAGGGTGTGCTTCTAAATTCGTAGCAACATTCCCGTAATGCATAGCACTACGAAAAACGTAGCGCAAGAGGAAAGGGGGAGCGCTTGGGCGCACCGCTTCCGGGGGGAAAAGTACGGGGGTCACGGACGGGGCGTCCGATCATGGCGCTCCTGGATCTTCTCGGCAGGCGCTGGACGCTTCGGATTCTGTGGGAGCTGCGCGATGGGGCCCTTACGTTCAGGGAAGTGCGGTCGCGCTGCGACGAGATGTCGCCGAGCGTCCTGAACCACCGCCTCGCGGAGCTTCGAACGGCCGGTATCGTCGCGCTCAGGAAGGAAGAGGGTTACGGTCTGACCAGGGAAGGTATGCGTCTGTACAAGGCGCTCGCGCCGCTTCACGACTGGGCCAAGAGGTGGGCTAGGCCTCCTCGCGGACGGGGATAACCACCTGCGTCGCGGTGGCCTTCCCCGCAATCTTTCCATCCTCGTTGGTGAAAATCGCTTCGACATGCGCCATGCGCCTCCCCCGGTGCACCACCTTCGCCTCGATGCTGACGGTTCCCCCCGACACAGGACGGAAAAAGGAGAAGCGCAGATCGGAGGTGGTGAACTGTTCGCCTTCCTTCAAGGTGCTGAACATGGCGAGCCCGACGAAGGAGTCGGCCAGCGCCGCGAGGTAGCCGCCGAAGACCGCACCGAAATCGTGAAAAAAATCGGGGTCGGGCTTCCATTTTGCCCAGACACGGCCCGGCTCCCATCCTTCGATCGGCGGCACGCGCAGGGTCTTTATGCAGGGTGGCGGCGTGGAGGTTCCCTGAACGATCGAATCGAGCACTTCGGAAGGCTTGATCATCCTCGCTTTTCTCCTGACTGAACTTCTGGGGTCTGACCCCAATCATTTAGGGTCGCTTGCATGCACTGCGGGTGGACAGGTATCGTTCCATGAGGGCGGTGCAGGGTCAACCGCCGGCCCTGCGCGCACCCCGACGGAGGACGCAACCATGAGCTATGAGCAGATAACATACGAGAAGAAGGACCGCATCGCGCTGATTACGCTCAATCGGCCGGACCGGCTGAACGCATGGACGCACCGCATGTCGCGCGAGATATCCGAAGCCGTCGGCCGCGCGAATGACGACGGCGAGATCGGTTGCATTGTCTTTACCGGCGCCGGGCGCGGCTTTTGCGCCGGTGCGGATGTTCGTGACCAGTTCCAGGCGCGCCTCGATGAGCGCGATCAGGGGGGAGAGAGCGAATGGCTCGATGACGGCTGGATCAGTGTGGCGCGCAAATCGAAGCCGTTGGTGGCGGCCGTGAATGGCGTTGCGGTCGGCGTGGGGGTCACCATGATCCTCCCCTTCGACGTCATCATCGCATCGGATCGGGCCCGCTTCGGGATGTTCTTTGTGAAGATGGCGCTCGTGCCGGAGCTGGCCAGCTCCTACTTCCTCGTCCAGCGGGTCGGTTTCGGCCAGGCGAGTGAAATGTGCCTAACGGCCCGGATGTACGAAGCCGAGGAAGCGGGCCGGGTCGGCCTCGTGAACCGCGTCGTGCCCCACGAGAAGCTCCTCGACGACGCGATGGCGACGGCCGAACTCATTGCCGCGAACCCGGGGCCGCAACTCCGGTGGATCAAGGATCTGCTCATGCGCAACGGAAGCAACGCGGATCATCGCGAGGTCATGCGACTCGAGAACGAGTACCTGGAAAAAGCAATCCAGTCGCCCGAGCACCGCGAGGCGGTCGATGCGTTCCTCGAGAAGCGGGCGCCGAACTTCTCCCGGACCTGATCCCCCGAGCAGGCCCATCGACTGAAACATAAAGACCTCTCTCCCGGAGATCCCCATGAACCAGCGCTACCGGCTGATCGGCATGATCGGCTCTCCCTACTCCGTCAAGATGCGCGCCCTCATGCGCTACCGCCGGCTTTCCTTCAACTGGGTTTCTCGAACGACGGCGGTCATGCCGGAGGTGGCGCACATCAAACCGCAGATCATCCCCGTGCTGCAGTATCCCGAGGACGGCTCCTACCATCTCGACTCCACCATTCTCATTTACGATCTCGAGAAGCGCCACCCGGGTGAGCGCTCGGTCATCCCCGACGATCCGGGCCACGCGTTTCTCTCCCATCTCATCGAGGACATGGCCGACGAGTGGGGAACGAAGATCATGTTCCACTACCGCTGGTACTACGAGGCCGACCAGCGTTACGTCTCCGAATGGCTGGCGCGGGAGACCATGGGACCCGCGGATGAAGAGACCGTCACGTCGACGGCGAAGGTGTTCAGGGAAAGGCAGGTGGGCCGCATGGCGCTCGTCGGGTGCACGGAGGAGAACAAGCCCCTTGTGGAAGAGACTTTCCTTCGGGTCATCGATCTGCTGGAGAGCCATCTCGCAACGTCCGATTTCTTCTTCGGCTCCCGCCCGTCACTCGCCGACTTCGGCTGGTTCGGGCAGCTCTACCAGCTCACGTTCGATCCAACGCC
>CBDUXZ010000040.1:0-9777 GCA_965371325.1 uncultured bacterium
GGTGCAGCAACGATTTCCGCGGAAGAGCTCGCCCATCTTCTGGAGCGCCGCGGTCCGTCGGGCGGAAAACTGGTTTCACTTGAGGTTCTCTCTGAGCGCATCGCCGCCGCACGCAACGCCGGACTCCGGGTTGTCTTCACGAACGGTTGCTTCGACCTCCTTCACGCGGGGCACATCCACCTGCTCCGTGAGGCCCGTCGCTTCGGCGATCTTCTCGTGCTGGGTATCAACGACGACGCGTCCGTTCGCCGGCTGAAGGGGCGGGGGCGTCCGCTCCTCCCCGCAACGGAACGCGCGCACGTTCTGGCGGCGCTCGACTGTGTGGACTATCTCGTCGTCTTCGGCGACAAAACGCCCCGAAAGATCGTCGATCGCATAAGGCCCGACGTGCTCGTGAAGGGCGCGACCTACGCGCCGGAGGAGGTGGTAGGCCACGAGATCCTGGCGCAGTACGGTGGGAAGGTAGAGGTCATCCCCCTACTCGAGGGGGCCGCGCGTATTTCGGAAATTCTCGCGCGCGCAACCAAGGCAAGGCCCGGGCGCTCGCGCTAATCGTCTGTCCGGCAATGGACGGCCCACGCTTTTGAGAAAACCGGATGTGGCCTTGGCGAGGGCTTTTTCATGGTTGGGACGCTCGTACGAGATGGCGATGAGCGCTCTCTACACGTCGTCGAGGAGCAGAAGAGCGATGTGGGAGACAATCTTCGAGGAGCTTTGCAGGTTCGCGAACGAGAACGATCTCGACGCGCGAAGCTTTGTGCAACGGCGCTCCGAATTTGAGATTTTGTTTCATCATATCCCCATCCCACCGGGCCGATCTCTGGAAGTTGGCTGTGGTAGCGGTTTTCTCACGGCGCTTCTGGCGCGCGAAGGGAAGCTCGCCGTTGGCGTCGACATGGCGGCGCCTGATGATCTGACGCACTCCCGCGGCCTGGCCGCCCCGGCGGCGCTCAAGGCGGCGATGGAAGCGCCGAATCTTCATTTCCTGGGGAGCAGCGGCGAGTTGCTCTCCTTCAGGGATGGCAGCTTCGACCTTGTTCTCTCGAGCTACGTCCTGGAGCACATCGGAAACCGCGCGAAGGCGGTCAGCGAGATGAAGCGCGTAGTGCGTGATGATGGCTTGATAGTCGCCCTGGTTCCCTCCTGGATGGAGCGTGTCTATGCGCCCGTCAGCTATTATCACAACCTGGTGTGGGGATCCTTGAGGAGCGCTCTGCGTTTCCTGCTTCGCAAGCTCGGCCTGGCGCAAAGGGGAACCGCGCCTTTTGATGCCGGGAGAAATCCCTGCGGGAATTCCTTCGAACCCGGTCAGCGGCCGGAGGAGCGGGATGAAGGAATCCGGGCGAAGCTTCGGAAGTTCTTTCGCGTCTATCATCCGACCTTCCCCTTTCCCCGTCCCCATGGGTATTACCGGTCCTCCTCGGAGGAACTTCGCGCTCATTGCTACCGGCGCTGGGCGCGCCTGTTCGAGGGAGAGGGTCTGGTGATCGAACGGGCCTTCGCCACGCGGATCACTCCCACCACCGCACTGGAGATCATCTCCGACGGTACGGATCGCGCGGTTCAGGGCGCTTTCATGGAGATGCTCAAACGCCGGGGGGAGGGGCGATGGATGCGATTCCTGGCCTACTCCCTCTGCTTCGTGCTGCGGAAGAAATCCGGGCGGCCCTGACGGCGGCCGGCCGGGAGGGCCGTGGCGGCCATTTGGGACGCGCGGCCTCTCAGGAAGAGATCGGAGATCAGACAGGGATGTGCGGAATAGCCGGCATATACGATCCGCAGCATAGCGTCGGGATCTCCCGCGATGTGGTCCGGCGGATGTCGGAGGTGATCCGGCACCGCGGGCCCGACGACGACGGGTTCTACGAGGACGGTGTTGTGGCGCTGGCGATGCGGCGCCTTTCCATCATCGATCTCCGGACGGGGAAGCAGCCGGTCTCGAACGAGGACGGTACGGTTCACGCCGTCTACAACGGCGAGATTTACAACTTTCGCGAGTTGCGCTCCGATCTGGAATCCCGCGGGCACACCTTCCGGACCAGGACGGACTCCGAGGTGATCGTGCATGCCTACGAGGAAGACGGGGCGGATTGCGTGCACCGGTTCCAGGGGATGTTCGCCTTTGCGCTCTGGGACGGACGCACCCGGACGCTTCTCGTGGCGCGGGATCGCCTGGGGATCAAGCCGGTGTACTATCTGGAGCAAGGGGGAGCGCTTGTGTTCGGCTCCGAGATCAAGTCGATCCTCTGCCATCCGAAGACCCCCCGCGATGTCGATCTGGAAGCGCTCGATTACTTCTTCACCTATCGCTACATTCCCGATCCCCTGACCATCTTCCGCGCCATCCGGAAGCTCCCCTCCGGGCATCTCCTCGAGGCCAGGGACGGCCAGATTACGCTGCGGCGCTACTGGGAGGTGCCCGAGCCGGATGAAGAGACTGCCCGCGATCCGTTGCTTGCCCGGCGGCTGCTCGACTGTCTCGACGACGCCGTGCGCGCGCGCCTGGTTTCCGACGTGCCCCTGGGCGCGTTCCTATCCGGCGGCGTTGATTCCAGCGCTGTCGTCGCTGCGATGGCGCGGGCCCAGGATGATTCGGTGAAGACCTTCTCGATCGGGTTCGAGGAAGAAGCTTTTGACGAGGCGGGTTACGCTCGCATCACGGCGGCAAAGCACGGAACTGATCATCACGAGCGGGTGGTGCGATCGGCGGATTTCAGTCTTCTCGACGAGGTCATCGGTTTTTTCGACGAGCCCTTCGGCGACGTTTCGAGCGTGCCCACATACCTGCTCTCGAAGCTGGCGCGGGAGAAGGTCACGGTGGCGCTCTCGGGCGACGGGGGGGACGAGCTCTTCGCGGGCTACGAGCGCTACCGGACCGATCGCGCATACGCGCGACTCGACTTTCTCCCGCTCCCGCTGCGGAGGTCCCTCTTCGGCGCGCTTGCGGCGGCCTGGCCGTCCTCTCTCAGGGGAGGGATGCGGCTTGAGCGCTTCAGCTACGATCGCCTCGAGCGCTATCTCATGAGCGGTGCGAGCCTCTTTCGAAAGGAGCGCGGTGATCTCTACGCCGCCGATTTGAAGGCGCAACTCGGGGCGGAGCCACCCGGGGATAGATTTCTCGTTCATTGGGACGCCAGGCAGGGGAACGTGCTCGACAGGCTGATGTATCTGGATATCAAGACCTATCTTGTGGGGGACATTCTCACGAAGGTGGATCGCATGAGCATGGCGAACTCTCTCGAGGTGCGCGTGCCGCTCCTCGATCATCGCTTCGTGGAGCTGGCCATGCGCATTCCGGCGCACCTCAAGCTCTCCCGGGGAAAAGGGAAGAAAATTTTCAGAGAGGCTATCGGAGAGCGCGTGCCCAGGAAGGTGCTCGCACGGCCGAAGCACGGCTTCAGCGTGCCCGTGCTGGGATGGCTCAGCGGCTCGATGGCCCGCTACGCGGACGAAATCCTGCTCGACAGCCGGACGACCAGCCGGCGTTATTTCAATCAGAAATGGATCGAGTCCATTCTCGGAGATTCGCGGCTGCGTGCCGCCCAGATTTACAAGGTGTGGCTTCTGCTTGTATTCGAGCTCTGGCACCGCCGGTACATTGACGGCGCCGGGGCCGGGCCCGGCATGAAATGATCGAGTTCGCCGTCACCACATACGCTGCTGTGACCCTGATTTTGCTCGTTGTCCGTTTCGAGCGAGGGCTTCTTTTTCTACTTCCTCTCTTGCCACTCGCCGAGTTCACCTACCGCTCACCCATCATGGGTCTGAACACGGTCAACCTCCTCGTCTATACGGCGTTCGCGATGGGACTCTTCCGCCAGATGTCGAAGCGTTCCGAAAGCCTTCCGCCTTCCACGCTCCCGCTGGTGGGCTTTATGATTCTGACGGTGTTTGCCTGGCTGCACGGAGCGATCAACTACGGTTCGGTGCCGGGTTTCTCCCCTCTCCGCTGGCTCATCAACGCCGAGCGGTGGCTGGTTTTTATGCTTCTCTATTTTGCCTACTACTTCGGCTGGTCGCAACGCCATCCCATTCAGACCCCATTCCGGTGGATGTTCATCGGAGTCTTAATCGCAGCGGCAGGGAATATCGGCGAATTGATCAGCCCCTCGGACTACTATTTGGACACCGGTCAAGCTGGCGGCATATTCGCCCAGTCCAACGACAACGGGATCTTCCTCGCAAGCTACGGTTTTCTCGGCCTCGCGCTCGCCCACTCGGCACGCACGAAAGTAGCCAGGTGGCTCTATTACGGATCATTCCTGCTCTGCGTCCAGGGGATCCTCCTCGCCGCTTCCAGGACGGGCCTCGTCGCGTTTATTTTCGCCGGCCTTGTCTACGCGTTCTTCCGCTCAAGGAGGGCATTTTTTTCCGTTTTGCTCCTTCTGATAATGCTTGTGCCCGCCTACAGGATTGTCCTTCCGGAGACGCTGGGGAGACGTGTCGAATCAACAACTGCCGGATCGGGATACGAAGGTGTGGCCGGAGAACTCGAAGGATCCGCGGCAAACCGGCTTGTTCAGAACATCGCCGGAGCGAAGCTCTTCCTGGACAGTCCGATCCTGGGGCACGGCCTTGCTGGGGCTTGGTTCCGTTTGCCCCGGTACCTGCCGCCCGACGCCCCCCCTCTGACGCGCGCACTGCATACGACGTTCATGTGGAGCCTGGTGGAACTGGGAGGTGTCGGAACCGGCGTTTTTGTCTGGTTCCTCTGGAGCATTAGCCGGGAGGGAAAGCGACTCTACGAATCTGCTGCGCGTGACACCGAGCGCATGCTGGGGTTGTTTCTCGTCGTGTCGATGGCCTCCAAGGTCGCGGCGAATTTCGTGAGCACGGATCTTCTCACCGGAGACGTCACCAGCTATCTGTGGATTTCGGGCGCGCTGATAGCGTGGCACAACCGCCAAGGGACCCAGCCCAGGCCCGTCGGGCAGGAAGAGTCCGCACCGGCCCTGAAGACGTGGCGCCCCAGGCGGCGGGCTCCGGTAGCGCCTGGAACGGGCCATGCCTGATCGGCGCGTCGTCATGCTGTCCGGGTTCTTCCCGCTGGTCGGCGGCGCCGAGCGGCAGGCGGGGCGGCTGGCGCGGGCGCTCGCTTCGCAGGGCGCGCACGTGCGCGTTGTCACGCCCCGGGGGAGCGATCGGCTCCCGGAGCTTGATGAGGTGGACGGGATACCCGTTCACCGCATCCCCTTTCCGCGCGTGCGGGGGATCGGATCGGTGGTGCTGATGGCCCGTGTCTTTGCGGATCTCCTTCGCGGAGACGACGACCTGATACACGTGCATATTCCAGGCCCCATGCTCATACCAGCTGTACTGGTAGGTAAGATTCGCAGAATGCCTGTGGTGCTGAAGTTTGCGAACCTTTCACCAGAGCGCGGAATCTGGGTGGGGGTGCCGAAGGGGCCTGCGCGACGATGGGCCATCACAAGCGCGACACGACATGTGAGCGGAATCGTCGCGATCTCGAGCGGGATCGCCAGGATCGTGGAGAATTTGGGTTCGTTTCAGGTGGCGCGGATTCCGAACGGGATCGATCCCGATGCCGTCTCCGAAAGAGCCATGTCCCGTGCAGAGGCCAGACGCTCCCTCGGCGTGGAGGGGGATCCGGTCGTCCTGTTTGTGGGTCGCCTCCATCGGCAGAAAGGGGTGGATGTCCTTCTGGATGCCTGGGCGAGGTTTGTGGAGCAGCGTCCCCGGGCGCGCCTGCTCGTTCTCGGGGATGGTCCCGAGGCGCTCCGTCTCCACCGAGCGGCGGAGGCGCTTGGTATCCCACGGTCCGTAGATTTTCGAGGATTACGGAAGGATGTCGTCCCGCATTATGCGGCGGCGGATATATTTATGTTACCGTCTCGTTACGAGGGATTTCCGAATGTAATGCTTGAGGCCATGTCGGCGGGGCTCCCCGTGGTCGCGTCGCGGGTGTCAGGCACCGAGGACGCCATCGAGAGCGGCAGAAACGGGCTGCTCGTGCCGCCCGGGGACGCGGGCGCGTTACGCGATGCGCTCCTCACGCTCGCGGGGGACCCGGACATGGGGCGGGCGCTCGGCCGTGAGGGGCGGAAAACCGTGGAGAACCGGTACGACATCAAGGTTGTAGCGGAGGCCACGCTGGCCTTCTACGACCGATTGCTGAGCCGGAGGTAGAAATGGCACGGGTTGTGGAAGGCCTTCGCGGAAAGCGCGTCCTGGTCACGGGAGCCTGTGGTTTCATCGGAAGCCATCTGGTGGAGCGACTGGTTAGGGAGGACGCACGGGTAAGGGCGTTTGTCCGGTACACCTCGCGGGGAGACATCGGCCTTTTGCGCTTCGTCTCTCCGGAGGTGCGCAACGAGGTGGAAGTCATCGCGGGGGATCTTCGGGATGCGGATGCGGTGCGGGGCGCCTGCGCGCGGCAGGAGATTATTTTCCACCTCGGCGCGCTGATCGCCATCCCGTACTCTTACGTGCACCCCCGGGAGGTAGTGGAGACGAACGTGATCGGCACGCTGAATGTGCTCGAGGGCGCACGGGCGCATAAGGTGTCGCGAATCATTCACACTTCAACGAGCGAGGTGTACGGCACGGCGCAGAAGGTTCCGATCGATGAGGATCACCCGCGCGCCGCGCAGAGCCCCTATGCGGCGAGCAAGACGGGCGCCGATCAAATCGCCCGGGCCTATCACCGATCCTTCGGCACGCCCGTAACGACGCTGCGGCCCTTCAACACTTACGGCCCGCGACAGTCAGACAGGGCGGTGATCCCGACGATCATATCCCAGGCGCTCACTTCGGAGGTGGTGAAGCTGGGAGCGACGGCGCCGACGCGTGATCTGACGTTCGTTCTCGACACGGTGGAAGGCTTCGTCCGCTGCGCGACGGCGACGAGGGCCGTGGGTGAGGAAATAAACCTCGGCACCAACCAGGAGATCTCGATTGGCGATCTGGCAAGGAAAATTATTGCCCTCGTGGGGCGCCCGGTGAAGATCGCGAAGGAGAAGACGCGGGTTCGCCCCGGGAAGAGCGAAGTGGAGCGCCTTGTCTCCGACTACCGAAAGGCGAAGCGACTGCTCGGCTGGAAGCCGGCCGTCTCCCTCGAGAAGGGGCTACGGGAGACCATCGCATTTGTCGAAAAGAATATGGATCTTTATATGCCCGGATCCTACCGCGTTTAGAAGACTTCGGCGGACGCCCGGACCGGGGCCTATGGGGTGGGAGGGCCGGGCTCAGGAATAATCGTTATGAAACGCATCAAGGTTCTGCACATCGTCTATTCGCTTCATCTGGGCGGCGCCGAGCGCGTGGTGACCAACTACGCCCTGCACCATGACCGGCAGGTCTACGAGCCGGTGGTGGTGGCATTGACGCAGGGCGGTCCGCTCGAGGACGATCTGAATGCAGCGGGGGTCACGACCTATATTCTCGGGAAGCGTCTGGGGTTTGATCCCAGGGTTATCCTGAAGCTCGCGCGTATCATGCGCGATGAGGGCGTCAAGATCGTCCACGTACACACGCCCCTGGCCAACAACTGGGGCGTACCGGCGGCCCTGCTCTCGGGCGTGCGCACCGTCATCAGAACGGAACACGGCCTGTTCCGCAGGGAGAGGCAGTACTACATCTTCTTGAACGCGGTTCTCGGCCTCTTCAACCGCCAGATTCTCGCCTGCTCCAACCGCGCGAAGGACTCGCACGTTGCGATGGACCCCCCCTCCCGGCGGAAGTACAGGACTATCTACAACGGCATCGACGTCGCGCAGTACCGGAACCCCGGCGACACCTCGAAGCTCCGAAAGGAACTGAATCTTCCCGAGGGAACGTCGGTGGTGGGCATCATCGGGAGTCTCATCCCGCTCAAGGGGCACCGCACCTTCCTCAGGATGGCGGAGCTGGTCGCGAGGGACCGGCCGGCCGTGCGGTTTCTCATCGTGGGCGAAGGGCCGCTTCACGGCGAGCTCGAATCCCTCGCGCGAGAGCGCGGACTTGCCAAGCAGGTGATCTTCACCGGTGTCCGTCGTGACATTCCAGAGCTGCTTTCCCTCATGAACGTATTCGTCCTCTCTTCCTATTCCGAGGCGCATCCACTCACGATTCTCGAGGCTATGGCCGCGGGAAAAGCGGTCGTTGCGACCGACGTGGGCGGAAACGCGGAATCGGTCGTTCATGGAGAGACGGGGTTTATCGTTCCTCCGGACGACAGCGAGACGCTTTATAGGGAGGTGAAGCGACTGCTTGAGGATCCCGAACTGGCTGCGCGGATGGGGAAAAATGGCTACGAACGGGTTCGGCGCGAATTCACGGTCGAGAAGATGGTTTCAGAGACGGAGGCGGTCTATGAGCAGTTCGTTCCCTTCCGCCAGCGGGTGCTTTATGTGATAGGTCAGCTCGGGATTGGAGGGGCCGAGAAGCAGCTGTATTACCTGGTACGCAGCCTCGATCCCCGTCGCTATCTGCCTTCCGTCGTGAGTCTTTCTTCAGGCGGGTACTGGGCCGAGGCCCTCCGGTCCGAAGGGTTCGAGGTAATAGAACTCAAACGCAAGAAGAACGTTGAAATCGCCCGACTCCTGAAGCTTATTCGGGTGATGTTCGATTTCAAAGCCAACATCCTGCACTCGTTCCTGTCCTCCGCCAACACCTACGGGCGGCTAGCTGCCTTGTTTCGGAAGCCGCCCATCGTGATTGCCACGGAACGTACAGGCCTTTTCCCGGAAGTAAGCATGATCCGCTACATCGATAAGTTTCTCGCTTTTATCACGGACGCAATCATATGTAACACAAAAGCAAGTGCGGAATTTTTTAGAAACAACTACCGATTGAACACTTACATCATGACAATCTACAACGGTATCGAGCCGCTCAATACTAATGGTTACAGCCGGGAACGACTGAGTGCCGAGCTCGGATTCGAGTCGGGAGAACTGGTGGTGGGAACGATAGGCAATCTAAAATTTCAGAAGAATCATGAGTTTCTCCTGAAGGTTGCGAAGGAACTGTTGAGTCAGCCATCCTTCGCGAACCGGTTGCGATTTGTCATCCTGGGCGGGGGCGATCTGGAGAAAAGTTTGCGACAGATGGCGCGTGATCTCGGGATCGAGTCGCAAGTCGTATTCGCGGGGCAGCGCGAGAATGCGATTAACTACTTGCCGGTGTTTGACGTGTTCGTGATGACGAGCCATTACGAGGGTCTCCCTAATGCCATCATGGAAGCGATGCTGTACAAGCTTCCATGTGTTGTAACGGACGTGGGCGGCTGTGCCGAGCTCGTTGCGGATGGAGAGACTGGGTACGTGGTTCCCGCGGGCGAGCAAAACATTTTCGCGCGCCGAATCGCGGCGCTTCTGGACGACCCCTCGCTGCGGCGTAAGCTGGGACAGCGCGGCGCCGAACAGATCCTGAACGAATTCTCACTCGGCCGCATGGTGGGTGAGACCGAACGGAAGTACGAAGAGCTTCTGGAGCAAAAGCTGCATCGCTAAGGGGAGGGATGACGAATGCGCGCGGTGGTGCTCGCGGGGGGGAAGGGTACGAGACTTCGCCCCTACACGACTGTTTTCCCGAAACCCCTGATGCCGCTGGGGGATGTCCCCATCCTCGACATTGTTCTCAGGCAGCTTGTCTCGGCCGGATTCAGCGATATTACGCTCTCGGTGGGCTACCTGGCGGAGCTCGTACGTGCCTACTGCGGGGATGGTTCCCGCTACGGGATAACGCTCCGCTATCTCCACGAGGACTCCCCGCTCGGAACGGTGGGTCCCATCGGCCTGCTGGAAGATTTCTCCTCCCCCATTTTGCTCATGAATG
>CBDUXZ010000041.1:0-9728 GCA_965371325.1 uncultured bacterium
CCTGCGGAGATCACCCTGTCCAGGCGCGCGCGCGCCTCCCCGGCCCTCCCGGCGTCCGACGCGAGCCCCGCCAGGGTTATCTCGGCCGCGCTGTTTTCCGGCTCCAGCGCGAACGCCTGCGCCAGCCGCGCCCGGGCCTCTTCCGGGCGCCCCAGCTCCCTCAGGCTCCGCGCCAGCAGGACGTTGGCCCGCGGGTCTTCCCGGTCGAGCGAGACCGCGAGCTGGAAGCGCCTGAGCGCGGCCTCCGGCTGTTCCAGCGCCTGGTAGATCAACCCGAGCATCAGGGCTGCCCGCCAGCGCATTTGCGTGTCTTCACCCTCAGAGGTCGCGGCCCTCTCCAGAAGGGCGCGGGCCCGCCCGAGATCGCCTACTTCCGCGCAGGCAATACCGAAGCTGACCTGCGTAAAGATGAAATCGGGATTCGCCGCGAAGGCGCGCTCGTAATAGGGAATCGCTTCTCGGCCCGCCCCCCACTCATGGAGGGCATTCGCATAGTTCAGGTGGCTCCGGTAGTGGACGGGCGGCCGTGCCAGCGCATCCTCCCAGAGTATCAGGGCGTTCTGCCAGACGCGCTGGCGCGCAAGGGTGAGGGAGGCATAGCTCGCGAAGATCCCGACCAGAACCATCGCGGCCACCGCCCCCTGGGCGGGTGTGCGCAGTCTCCCGAGAAGGGCCACCGTGGCCAGTCCAGCGGCCGCCCCGTAGCCGATGAGCGGTATCTGCAGATACCGGTCGGCCATGCGAATCCAGAAGGGCAGGATCTGCGCGACGGGGAGAAAGCCCAGCCAGAAAAGGGCCATCCACCAGAGGGAGCGGCGCGCCCCGAAAAAAGCCCGGAAGGCGGCCAGGGCGCCCGCGCCCAGGACGAGATAACCCGCCACGGACCAGGTGCTCAGAAGCGAATCGGCGAAGGGAGGGACGTAGAGGGTGGACAGACCTGTCGGAAAAAGGAGGAGACGCGCGTATCGCGCGAAGATCCCGGCCACCGTTGCCAAATGGAGGGACAGGCTCCCCCCCATCCAATGCGGGCCCACGATTCCCAGTTCCGCCTGGGCCTGCACGTTCACCAGGGTGAAGAGAATGGCGGCACCCACGAAGGGGATCTTTTCGCGGATTATGCGCCAGAGCGGTTCGCGCCTGTAGCCGAGGTCATAGAGGAGCAGGACACCCGGCAGGATAACGGTGCTCATCTTGCTGAGCAGCGCCGCCACGAAGAGGATCAACGAGAGGAGCCGGCCGGCGCGCGAAGCGACGGATTCCCGTGTCGCGCGTATGTAAACGATGAAGGAGAGGAGGAGAAAAACGGTGGCGAGCAGCGCCTTGCGCTCGGAGATCCAGGCAACCGCTTCGACCTGCGCGGGGTGGGCGAGGTAGACCAGCGCCGCGATGCCCGCCGCAAGGGGCGGTGCGCGAAGCGCCAGGAGCAGCCATGCCACGAGGCCAGACGCGAGAGCGTGCAGAAAGAGATTCGTGAGGTGATAACCGAAGGGGTCGAGTCCCCAGACGGCATGATCGAGCGCGAACGATGCGAGGGTAAGCGGGGCGTAGTTCCCGCGAAACGGCTCGGTCCACCACGTCTTCACGGCCGGCCAAGCGAGCGACTGTACCTGCTTGTTGTTGGTTATGTAGGTATCGTCGTCCCACAGATGAATGAAGTCGCTCCCGAGCGAGGGAAGGTAGAGAAGGAAAGCCAGGAGGGCGGCGCCAAGGGCCAGTAGCAGTTCGGTGCGGATGAAGCCCGCGGTGTCCGCCTGTACCGCTTCGCGCCGCCGCATGCCGCGGCGCGAGATCGCGTTCACGAAGAGGATCGCGAGGGCCGCGCCCGCGAAATCGAGCGCCAGATCACCAAGGGCCGGCGTCCGGCCCGGCACGAAGCCCTGGTGGTATTCGTCGCTGAGGGCAAAGGCGGCCACGGCGCCCAGGGTCCAGAAGGAGGGCCAGAGGCTCGCCGGAAAGGCCCGGTAGCCCCCCGCGAAGGCCAGGAGGACCAGGGCTGCGAGGCCGGCGTAGAGGGGAACGTGGGCGAGGTTTGCGAGCCAGGGGGGGATTTCCAGGGCCCCCAGGGCGGAGCCTGGCGTCCCGGAGAGGGCGAAGATGAGGGCGCCGTAGAGCAGGGAGAGGGAGGCCCAGAATGCGTGCTTTCCGCGGGCCACCGGGACCGCGCGCGAAGCGCTGCTCATCTAGGGCGCTCCTCCCGGGAGGAAGAAGGCCGCGGTGCGCTCGAGCCCCTCCCGCAGCCCTATGCCGGGCTCGTAGCCGAGGAGACGGTGGGCTTTCGAAATGTCCGCAAGGGAATGGCGCACGTCGCCCGCGCGTGGCGGGCCGTATTCGGCCGGGATATCGACCCCCAGAATGTCGCGCAGGTCAACCAGCAGCCTGTTCAGCGTTATCCTCCCCCCGCAGGCCACGTTGATGACTTCACCGACGGGCTCGCTTCGCTCGGCGGCAAGGAGGTTGGCGTCCACCACGTTGTCAATGTAGGTGAAGTCGCGGGACTGCTCGCCGTCCCCGAAAACCGTCGGCTTCTCGCCGCGGGCGAGTTGTGCGATGAACTTGGGGATTACCGCGGAGTAGAAGCTGGCGGGATCCTGCCGGGGACCGAATACGTTGAAGTAGCGGAGCACCACCGTCTCGAGTCCATAGAGGCGCGAGAACATGACGCAGTACAGCTCGCTGGCGTACTTCTGGAGGGCATAGGGCGAGAGCGGCGAAGGGGGCATCGTTTCGATCTTGGGAAGCGTGGGGGTATCTCCGTAGGCGGAGCTCGACGCCGCGTAAACCACCCGGCGAACCCCCGCGTCGCGTGCCGCGAGGAGAACATGGAGGGTCCCCTGCACGTTCACCGCGTTCGTGGAGACCGGGTCTTCGACCGAGCGAGCGACCGAAGGGAGAGCCGCCTCGTGGAAAACCCAGTCCATACCCTCCACCGCTCCGCGAACCACGTCCGGATCGCGCAGGTCGCCTTCGCGCAGATCGATTCGACCGGCGGCCTCGGCCAGGTTCTCCTTGCGGCCGGTGGAGAAGTCGTCGATGACGCGCACCGCGTGGCCGTGCTCGAGAAGCCGCGTCACGATGTGCGATCCGATAAACCCGCCCCCGCCGGTCACAAGCGCCTTCATGATCTGCTCTCCGCGTACCCCGCCGGATGAGTCTCCATCCACGCGGCCGCGTCCGCGATGATCTCCTCGATCGCGGGTTGCCGCGGCCGCCATCCCAGCTCGCGGCGCGCCCTCTCCGATCCCGCAACCAGGGTCGCGGGATCGCCTTCCCGACGCGGCCCTTCCTTTACCGGAACCTCCTTGCCCGTCACCTTGCCGACCGCCCCGAGCACCTCACGCACCGAGAACCCCCGCCCGGTACCGAGGTTCAGCGCCCCTCCCGGCCCGCCCGACTCGAGGGCTTCGAGCGCAAGCACATGCGCATCGGCAAGATCGCGGACGTGGATGTAGTCGCGCACGCAGGTTCCGTCCCGGGTGCGATAGTCGGTCCCGTAGATCTCGAGCGCGTCCCCCTCACCGCGGGCCGCGCGAAGCGCAAGCGGAACGAGATGCCGTTCCGGCCGGTGATCCTCCCCCCGGGCGGACGACGCCCCGGCTGCGTTGAAGTAACGAAGGGAGAGGGTCCGCCAGCCATAGGCGGCCGAAAAATCTTCGAGGGCCCGTTCGATGGCGGCCTTGGTTGCGCCGTAGGGATTGCCGGGGGCCAGAGGGGAATTCTCGGTCAGGGGAGCATCCCCCGTGCCGGCGTAGACGGATGCCGTCGAGGAGAAGATGAAACGCCTCACGCCGCACTCTTCCAGCACGCCGAGCAGGCGGAGCGCCTCCAGAGTGTTGACGCGCCAGTAGAGCGCGGGGTCGGTCACGCTCTCACTCACCGTTGAGCGCGCCGCAAAATGCATCACGGCGGTGACGCCGTGCTCCCGGATCAGGCCCTTCACCGCCCCCGCGTCGCCGACCCCGTTCTTCAGGAAAGGCGTGTCCGGAGGGACCGCGGCGCGATGCCCGGTGCTGAGATCGTCGAGGATGACCACGCGCCGTCCGCGGGCCACCAGGGCCTCCACGGCCACGCTGCCGATATAACCCGCTCCACCCGTAACGAGAACGCTCACAGCAGCCCTACCTGGTGAAGAGTCCGTACTTGACGATGCACCAGATGGCAATGACGCCGTCCTTCCATCCGATTTTCTTCCCCTGCGAGTAGTCGCGGCCGCTGTAGCTGATCCCCACCTCGAAGATTCGGCAACCCAGCCGCGCCACCTTGGCGGTCACCTCGGGCTCGAAGCCGAACCGGTCCTGCTCCAGGTGGAGCTGCCGGATAATCTCCGTCCGGAACATCTTGTAGCAGGTCTCCATATCGGTGAGGTTCAGATTCGTAAAGCAATTGGAGAGCAGCGTCAGAAAGCGGTTGCCGAGGCTGTGCCAGAAGAGGAGCACACGGTGCTCCTTTCCCGAGACAAACCGCGATCCGTAAACCACATCGGCCTTCTTCTTCTCGATGGGACGGAGAAGATCGAGCAGATCTTCCGGTTCGTACTCCAGATCGGCATCCTGAATGACGACCACTTCCCCCGTGACCCGCTCGAGCCCGGCGCGTACGGCGGCCCCCTTCCCGCGATTCCGCTTCTGGTAAACCACCTGCCCCAGCTTCCCTTCGATCTCGCTCTTGAGAATCTCGGGGGTTCCGTCGGTCGAGCCATCGTCAACCACGATGAGCTCAAGGTCGAGGGGCAGCGCGCGCACCCGGTTCACGATCTCCCGAATCGTGGCTTCTTCATTGTATACGGGGATGATGACCGAGAGCTTCACGTGGCCCTCCCTCCTCCGGGGCGCAAAGCGCCTCGCCTGCGGGGTTTTACGCGCCCGTACTACATTCGCCGGCGCCCGCTCACAGTAAGCTCTCCTCGCGCATCTCGATGATCTCGCCGAAGATGGGGACGAGCGTGGCCGCGAAGCGCCTGAGCCGCTCCTCGTCCTCCCCCTCCGTGCCGGGATTTACCGCGGTCGCCACCTCGATGAACCCGTTCCCGCCTCCCTTCCCCGTCAGAATCTGGGTTTTCAGGGAGTCGAGCATTTGCCGGGTGCGGGAGGCCGTTTGATAGTTGTTCGAGGAGAACCACCAGTAGAGCACGATCTGCTTCTCCGCCCCCTTCTTCGCCAGGAAGCGGTTGGCGGAAACACTCGTCCCGGGCAGGGTCTGCTCCACGGTGCCGGAGAGTTGCTCGTACTCGATGTTCCACCCCTGTGAGGTAAAGCAAACCTCCGGCTGATGGGCCCCCCAGCGGTTGGTGCCGTGAAACTGCGCGAAGACGAAGATCCTTCTCCCCTCCGTGTCCTCGTATTCACGGGAGATCAACGCGTCAGGCCTGAGGATATCGAGGACATACTGAGGCATCTGGATGTCTCCCAGGCTGACGTGGCCGGCCACCTTTTCCGGAAGGGATGCCAGATCGGGCGGGGCTTGCGCCTCGGGATTACGGAACTTGCCGATTCCCATGTTGGCGAGGCATGCCAGCGCCACCATGATGACTATCAGCCAGCCGTTTTTTCGTGTCGCCGCCATTCCAGAAACCTTCCGATGCTGAAGAGGAGCGTGAACGCCACCACGAAAACGCTGAAGCCCGAGAGATCGTGAATCAACGCGCTGGAATCGATCTCCCCCCTCGTATACCAGCCTTCGCCCGGGAGGGTGGCGTCAACCCCGAACTTGTAAGCCACAAGGGTAAGGAACGTTACCCGCACGTAATTCGCGGCGATCGCAATCGGAATTCCGATGAGAAAGAGCGATACACGCTCCCACGTCTTTCCCCAGAACAGGTAGGCGTAGACCGCCCCCAGGGCGAGCAGCGCGAAGAGGGAGCGGATGCCACTGCAGGCGTCAGCCACCTCCAGGACCCCGTTCGGGAGGTAGAGAATCGCGCCGTCACGGTAGATCGAGACCCCAAGGGCGGCAACCGTCGACGTGGCCATGCGTGCGGCGATGATTTTCATGGTGAAGGTGATGGGCGTGAGAATGAAGGTGAATATCGGAATCATGAAAACAAGGAAGGCGATCGGGAAGAGCACGAGCCTCAGCACGTGCCGCCCCCAGACGGCCAGGACGATGCCGATGATCAGCGTGATCAGCGAATAACAGGCAAGGGTCTTGACCGCGCCGAGGTTCGCCAGCAGCAGAAGAACGAGGCTCCCCGCCGCGATCCAGACGCCCGCCGACGAAGGCTCCTTCGGCGCGGCGGCGATCTGCTCCCTGCGTCTCCAGACGAGAAAGAGAGAGATAATCGGTATGAGATAGCCGTGGGAGAACTCCGGCAGGCTGTCCCACTTCTCGACGAGGTACCCCACGAGTGGGAAGTAGAGGAAGAGAACCCCCGCCGCAATGAGCAGCAGCTCGGCCGGGGGCATTGTTACCACGCGGGCGCTCGTTCCGGTTTCGGCTCTCACTTGCGGTTACCTTTCTCTCACGGTCTCATCCCCGGTGGATGATTGGCTGCCAAAGCGCCTCCAGGCCCGGTCGGCCGCCACGACCGCGAACATCCAGAGGTAGGGCGAGATGGCGGATCTTGCCCGCGCGTCTCCCCAGAACACCAGCACGGAGAGGCAAAATGTGCACACGAGCAGGTGAAGGATCACCTCCGGCCCATCGCGGCGGAAGGTCAGCACCATGCCGGCGACCATCCAGGGCAACGCCAGGCCATAGGTCAGGAAATATACGATCTTACGCGCCGTCGGAATATTGGCCCAGGGATTCCAGAACCGGGCGAACTTGAACATCAGGAGCTTCGGTACCTTTTCCGGATTGCTCGCCAGGAAGTTCAAGCCCAGCCGCCAGGCCCGCCTGTTGATCTCCACCTGATCGTACGCCACGGTCCGCAGCTCATCGTAAAAAGGGAGCTGCGCGAAATGAACCCACCGGCCCCAGTGCTCCCCCTGCAGAACCCGGATATTGTTCGCACCCCAGAATGCGAGCCCCCCGCTGGTCGTCACGGGCACCCAGTGCCCGGTCTCTTCACGAAGGCGCATAATCCACGGGCCTGATACGAGAATCGCGGCGATCATTATAACAGAAACAGTAATGCCCACCGCCCGTATGTCCGCCCGATCGGCCTTGCGATAGGTCCACCAGGCCCAGAGCAGCAGGAAGGGCGGAAAGAGCAGAAGCACGGGGCGCGTGAGGGTGGCCGCGCCCATCGCCGCGCCCGTGTACAAAAGCCAAGGCAGGCTCACGCCCCCGCCGGCCGGGCGCGTCCCCCCGTGCGCCGCGAGCGCGGCGGCGCGGGCATCTCCGAGGCGGACGAACCCGTAAATCATCGCCGCAACCAGGGGAATGAAAAGCGTTTCGCTCAGGAGCCCGTGGAAGAAGAAGACGTCTGCTGGGGCAAGGGCGAACAGGGCCGCCGCCGCGAGGCCGCAGCGCTCGCCGAAGAGGCGCCGGCCGATCAGAAACGCGAGCCAGGCTGCAAGCGCCCCCAGGGCCGCCTGAGCGATGCGCGCCGCCGTGTAGTCGTGCCCCGCGACCCGGTAAACGACTGAAAGGAACGCCGGGTAGAGCGGCGGACGGAACGAGATGAAGGTGTCCTGAAACCTGTAGCCCCCTCCCTCCGAAAGGCTGACCGCGAGCCGATCATAATCACGGTCGTCGGCGACGGGCGGCGCGTCGAGGCCCAGCAGAGCGCTCGCCACCAGCCGTGCGGCGAAGGCCAGAACGACGACGGCGGGCACGAGAATGCGGCGGTGTCGCCCGAGACCGTCCCGGCTATCCGGAACAAGACCCTCACCTCGCATTGTCAAAGCTCCTCGACCTCCCTCCCCGCGCCCGGCAGACGTTGACGAGAAGGTATGCCGCGCAGGAATAGCTCGCCTAACTCACCCGCCCCCCAGCCGGCGCGGAAGCCCCGCCTTGACGAGATGCCGGGGCGCCCTTTCCACGAGATCGCGCCAAAGGCCGTAGCGCTTCAAAAAGCAGTAGAGCGTGGGGGAGACAACAAGCGGATAGAGGGCGGACTTGAGAAGAACGCGGCCCGCAGCACGAGATAGGCCCCACCAGAGAAGAAGGGGAAGAGGAGATCGCGCAGCATCTTCGCGCTGCCGTTCACCATGGGTGGAAGGCGGGCGAAAACGACGATCACCCCTTCCGCCGTCGGGAGCGCCGTCATTTCGTGAGCCCCCGTTTCTCCAGCTCCTCCTTCGCCCGCATAACGGCGTCATCGGCCAGCTGCGTCCGCACCCATCGCACCAACTCCTCGATTCCATCCTTGAAGGCGACCTTCGGAGACCAGCCGAGCAGGCGCTTTGCACGCGAAACGTCGGCGTAGCAGTGGCGGATGTCGCCCGCGCGGAATTTCTCCTCGATCTTCGGCGCGTTCTTGAACTCGAGCTTCGTGGAGAGCACCCGGGCAAGATCAAGCACGGAGACGGGACAGCCCGTGCCCAGGTTGAGCACCTCGCCGTTGACGCCCCCGGCCTCCATCGCCGCCATGAGGCCAGAGACAATGTCGGACACATGGATGAAGTCGCGGCTCTGAAGCCCATCCTCGAAGATGACCGGCGCATGGCCGTTCAGAAGGCGTGAAGAGAAAATCGCAGCGACGCCCGTGTAGGGGTTCGAGAGGGCCTGCCGGGGCCCGTAGATGTTGAAGAAGCGAAGCGCGGTCGTGGTGATCCCGTAGGCGTGCCCCACGGCGAGGAACAACTCCTCGTGATCGCGCTTCGTGACGGCGTACACGGAGGTCGGAAAGAGCGGCTTCTCCTCGTCCGTGGGGACCGCCCGAACTGTGCTACCGCATCGCGGACAGCGCATCTCCCAGTCGCGGGCAGCGAGCTGGGCATCGGGCCTCAGGCGGGGGAAGACCGGCCCGCAGGCCTCGCACTGGTACTTCCCTTCGCCGTAGCAGGACATGCTCGAGGCCACGATCAGCTTTCGCACGGCGTGTTTCTCGTTGGCGAGCAGATCGAGCAGGACGGCTCCACCCAGGGTATTCACCTCCACGTAGCGGGCGATGTCGTACATGGACTGGCCGACACCCACGGCGGCGGCGAGATGGAAGACGACCTCCATCCCGTCGAGGGTCTTTCTGAGGACGTCCCGGTCGCGAACGTCGCCTCGGATAAACTCCGCCGAAGGATTGAGATAATCCGGCGGACGGCTCTCGGGGTGCACCTGCGGATCGAGATTGTCGAGGATCCGGACCTGGTGGCCCGCTGTAACGAGCGCGTCAACGAGGTGGGAGCCGACGAAGCCCGCCCCGCCCGTCACAAGAATTTGCATCAAGACTCCTTCGGCGGTCCCGGGAGAGACACTCTCGGCGTTCAGTGCGGCAACCTAGCAACAGGATCGGTTCGGCAGCAAGGATATTCTACCCGCTTTCGCCGCGGCCTTCCCGTATGCTTCCCCTCCCGGTAGACACTCTGAGCCTGGAGAATTCTCGCACAATCCGGGCACCAGGAGGAGAAGCATACGACTCCGCTCAACCATGGCGGATAAGTGTCTAAATGAACCGGACCATCTCTGCGGAGGGAACGGACCCGGGATCGAAACACTCTCCGTTTCGGGGACATGGGGCTGGTCTCCAAAATAAGGAGAAACTCTACCGAAGCGCCCGTCTTCAGGCCCGAAGTTATAATTCGCCACCCACACGTTCGGTTACCTCCCTGGTGTCGGCGCTTTGTCCATGACGTCTCGATAGAGATTCTCAACGCGCCGTCGGTGCGTCTCCTCGCTATATTTTTCTTCCG
>CBDUXZ010000042.1:0-9682 GCA_965371325.1 uncultured bacterium
AGGGTATAGATGATAAGCAGATCGGTCTCCCGGCGCCGGCGCAGTGCCGTCGCGGTTAAACCCATCAGCGCGAGCGGCGCGAGAAGGCCGAAACCCGGCCAGGGGAGCGAGAGCGTTGGAGAGAGCGCCCGGAAGTAGTAGATGTTCATGCTCGAGCGCGTCTCATAGGCGTTCCAGAAAAGGAAGACCTTCTTTGCAAACAGCTTCAGCGCATCCGCAGGCGCCTCCCTCCACCAGCGAAGCGCCCTCTCCCGGTAGTACTCGTCCTTACCCTCCACCGAAGTGATCCCCTCGCGCTCGGCCATCGTTGCGAAGAGTTGCCAGGATCGCCCCGGACGCATATTCGCCGTGCCGTCCGCCTCGGGGTTGTTTCCCTGGTAGAAATTGAGCCCGGTGTTGGCCTGGAAAACCCATGCGCCCGAGATCGCGTGATTCCTGGCAAGGAGAGGACCCGCGACCAATCCGGCGCCCAGACACACCACCACAAATCGGAACGCGGCCCGGCGCCACGGGGCCCGGCCAGCAGAGCGCTCCGCCGCTGAGGGCCACGCCGCCCAGAGAGCCGCGAGGGGGACGAAGGCCGCCGCATTCGGGCGGGCCGCGATGGAAAGGCCCAGGAGAAAGCCCGCAAGTGCGAGCCGTGACGGGCGTCCTCGGCTGTAAACGAACACCAGCAACGCCGCCCCGTTGAACAGAACGGTCATCGATTCTACGAGGATTTCGCCGTCGTGGTAAACCGCGGGCCAGAGCGTCGCGGCGATTGCAATACTGATGGCGCCCGCAACGGGTCCCCCGCATCGGCGGGCGATGCCCCAAAGAATGAGGCAGTTCCCGAGTCCGACAAGGATCGCCTGGACCGTTCGCACAAAGGAGAGACTCTCGCCGGAGATCGAGAGCAGCGCTGCGAGAAAGTAAGGATACAACGGCGAGTGAATGTGAACCTGATCCCAGAGAAAGTTTCCCCCCTGGATCTCCCGGGCCCACATCAGGTATTCGAGCGAGTCGACGACCGGATAGTCGAAGAAGGGGGAGACGCTGAACTCCCTCAGGAACGCGAGCCGCAGCGCGGCCCCCACCGCAAGCAGGAGAAGAAGGAACGGAAGCTCCCACCTTTCGAGAGTCCACCTCGCCTTTCCTGACACGTGCCTTCCTCACCTCTTTCTGCGAAGCAGCGTGATTCCCGCCTCGTCGAAGATAACCTCGTATGCCGGATCGGCGCGAATAGTCCGGGCCAGATCATCGTAGCGGGATCTGGCAAGCCCGTCGCATCCCCGCTTTTGACAGCGTGAGAGAAAGATGTAGTCGGCACCGGCCCGTTTGGGAGAGTAGAGCGTAAAGAGATCCCGTCGCCCCGCTATCTGCGCGCCGAGATCGTAGGATGCGGCCGCGGAAGCTTCCGGCGGAATCAGTGCCCTCGCGGTCGAAGCCGCCTCAACCCGCGCCCAGTCGGGCCGCGGCCACGCGCCTGCCTCCGACCGCCATGCGATGTTCGCACCGATCGTAAGCGCTATCATCGTGGCGAGGGCGGCAGGATAAAACCGCGCCCCACCGATGCGCCGTCCAACCGCTGCGGTCCCCCACATCGCGGCGAGCAGCAGTCCGGGCAGGATCATTGCGTGATAGTGGTAGTGGCCCAGAAGAAGCGACGCGCCCCCGTGCCTGGAGAAGATAACAGAGACCAGGACCGGCAGGCCCAGGGCAAGAAGATGCGGCGCGGCCAGCGGAAGTAAAGCGAGCGGCAGAACAAGATAAGCATAGTAGGCGAGCCGTTCCGGCAGCAAGAGATACGAGGCGAGAAGTCCCGGGTTCTGGAAGGCAAGTCCCGCCAGCTCGACGGGGCCGTCAGCCAGCGCAAGTCGTTCGGCGTATATGTAGCCGGCCGGATTGAAGGCGGGAAGCACTTCCCGAAAAACCAGGGCTCCCCAGCCGAAAGCGAGTGCGAGGGTGGCGATGCCGAGAAGGCGCGGTCCTCCCGCAATCCAGATGACGGCGAGAATCGCCACGGGCGCAGCCAGATCCTCACGGCAGGCGAGCACAAGGGCCGCACAGACGAAGGCGGAGACATTCCTCCCCCGGAGTGCGAGCGCGTATGCACCGAGAAGGAGAGGCACGGCAAACACGAATGCGTGAACGTCATAGAGGTTGGCCCGGCCGAGAAGCGGGCTCAAAAGATACAGCCAGGCGAAGGCCACGGCGAGGGAACGACGGCCGATCAGCGCGCGCGCCGCAACGTAAACGGGAACGGCCCCAGCCGCAAGCAGCAGCGTCTGAAAGACGAGCAGGGTTTCGGGTCGGGGGAGGAGACGATAGAGCGGGAGCGCCAGGAGCAGGATGGGTTCCACATGAAAAGCCCAGCGGTTATCCGGAAGATCGGGGAAGTCGGTGCCGATCTGGAGGTTCGATTCAATCTCGGGATCGGTCGTCATTCGGAAAAAGTCGCCCCGAAGCGTGTTCCACAGGGCCTGCTCAACGTTCCCGAGATCGTAGGTTTGGGTCTCCAGCGCCCAATGCCTGGCGAGGCTCTGCGCCCCGATCCAGAGCACGTAAAGGACGATCCCAGATCCAAGCGCCAAATATGCGGTGCGCGGCCGATCGAGCCGCTCGGCCAGGCGCCGCAGGGGGGCGGCGAGCAGGGTCATTCCCACTGTGAAGAAGCCGATTCCGCCCGCCAGCAGGAGGGGAAGTGCGCGCGTGAGCAGCCAGTGGGGCGTCGGATCTGACATCCTGGGAAAGGCCCTCTCGATACCCGCCGCCGAACGGGGGACGGTGACGCGCCCAGCTTAACGCGCTCCGCCGGCCCGGCAAACCACCCCTGTCCCGGAAAGCCCAAATTTTATATGATAGGGGGTTGCTTGCCAGGGAGGCGCAGGGTTGCTCTCCCCGGCCCCGGTTTCATCCCCGCCTCTCAAGGAGGTATCGTTCGATGACCAGGAAATTTTCGTGGTGGCACCCCCTGATGTTGGGCGCAGTCCTGTGCCTGGCTGGATTTGCGATTTCCGCCTGCGGCGCCCAGGAGAGCACGACTGAAACCGTCGAAGGCTCATCGCCCGCGCAGGCCGTCGCCACGCCCCCTGAGTCGGCCGGCGATCAGGCGGTCGCCAGGATAGGCGACGAGACCATTACCGATTCGGAACTGACAGAGGCGGCCTCGGCGGATATCACGCGCATCGAGGCCCAAATCTTCAAGGCGAAGGAAAAGGCGCTTGGTGCGCTGATCCAGGAGAAGCTCCTAAGCGCCGCGGCCAGCAAGGCGGGCAAATCCGTTGACGATCTCATCGCCGACGAGGTGGACGGTAAACTCGCAGCGATCACGGATGAAGACACCAGGAAGTTCTACGATGAAAACAAGGGCCGCGTCCGGGGCGAGTACGACAAGGTAAAATCCCAAGTCCTGCGTTACTTGCAGCAAACGGCCCGCAGGGAACGGATGACGGAGTTCACCAAGGCCCTGAGAAACGAGGCGAAGGTCGTGGTCTATTTCTCGGCGCCCAAGGTCGAGGTCGCCATTGGTGACGCGCCGGTGAAGGGCGATCCCGATGCGCCCGTAACCATCGTCGAGTTCAGCGACTACCAGTGCCCGTACTGCAAGCGATCACAGGCAACGCTCAAGAGAATCGCGGAGAAGTATCCGGGGAAGATCCGGATGGTCTTCAAGGATTTCCCCCTCGCCTTTCACAATCGCGCGATGCCGGCGGCCCAGGCGGCACGCTGCGCCGGCGAGCAGGAAAAGTTCTGGGAGTTTCACGACAAGCTGTTCTCGAGTTCGGGCCTGACAGACGACGACCTGAAGGGCTATGCGGAGGAACTCTCCCTCGACGCCGCCGCCTTCGACACGTGCTTCAAATCGAACAAGTACGCGAGCGCGGTCTCGGCCGACATGAGCCAGGGGAAGTCTCTGGGCGTCACCGGAACGCCCGCCTTCTTCGTCAACGGCCGTTTCCTCTCAGGCGCACAGCCCGTTGACGCCTTCTCGGAGATCATCGACGATGAGCTTTCGAAGGCGGGATCGTCCTGACAGGAAATTCCGGGCGATAGATTGATGAAGGGCGCGGGTTGCTACTCGCGCCCTTTGTCCTCCTGGCGCAGCCCGAGCTTGCGCTCGACTCTTCGCAGGCGCCGGAGAACGTCGGGCAGATAGACGAGCGCCGCGGCGACTTTTCGCCAGAGCCCTATCGCCATCTGGGGAAAGCCTGCGATCCGCGCGCCATCCGGAACGGAACCGATCACGCCGGTTCTGCCGGCAATCATGACGTCGTCACCGATGGTGCCGTGGCCGCCGAGGGCCGTCTGCCCCCCCATCATCACGCGCGAACCCACCTTCATACTTCCCGCAAGTCCGGTTTGCGCTGCTATGACCGTGTCCTCCCCGATGACGCAACCGTGTCCGACCTGCACGAGGTTGTCGAGCTTCGTCCCCCGGCCGATGACCGTTGCTCCCACGGTTGCCCTGTCCACGGTCGCGTTGGCGCCGATCTCGACATCGTCTTCCAGAATGACCGTGCCGGCCTGGATCATCTTTACGTACTGCCGGTCCCTTGTCGGGGCAAAGCCGAACCCATCGGCCCCGATCACCGCCCCGTTCTGGAGAATCACGCGGTCGCCCAGCCGCACGTACTCACGGACAACGGCGTTCGAATGGATCACGCAGTCCGATCCGATCCTGGCGCCCCTGTGAATGGTCACGTTCGATCCTATTTCGGTTCGGTCCCCTATCTCGGCGTCGCCTTCGATGACCGCGTTGGGACCGACGGCGAGATCCTTGCCGAGCCGAGCCGATGCATCGACGACCGCGGAAGGGTGAATGCCTGGCGCCTGCCGGGGGCGCTCGTAGAGGTGAGGAATGATCCGTGTGAAGGCCAGGTAGGGATCGTCTGTCCTCAAAACGCTGGAGCCGGACGGGGCATCCAGCCCGGGCCCGAGGAAGATGGCGCCGGCCCGCGTGGTCTTGAGGCAGGGCCTGTACCGGGGGTTGGAGAGGAACGTGAGCTCTTCGGGACCGGCCTCCTCGATGCCGGCGAGCCCCGTGATCTCCAGCTCGCTGTCCCCCTCGAGCTGCGTTTCCGTAATTTTAGCGATCTCCTTCAGCCTCATCGATTCCCACTCCACATCTCGCCTTGACTGGAAGCTATCTTATAGCAAGGCACAAGCCCCCGCGAGAGGCGGATTGCGCCCCCCTCTCCCCGCCATCCACGATGGCACTCAGAAGGGAGCGGCTGTGGCGATCTCCCGCTGAAGCCTGCGCGATATCCGCTCTTCGAGCGCCTCCGCAAGGAGTGCAACGTATCGTCGTGGAAGCCCCACTCCCTCGATCACGGCGGTATCGAGTGCCTGCCTGTCGGGCCGGTGAACTTCGCTCGAGACAGTGCCGACCGGACGCTTGCGCAGCGGAGCAAAGGCCCGTGCGATGGCGCGCAACGCGGGCCCCTTCATGCGCTGTGGATCCGGAACCAGGAGAGGCCGGATCTCCGGCCCATAGACGTTGATCCGCCCCCCGATGTTGATCCTGCCGAGACTTTCAAGCGCCATGAGGGCGGCGCTGCTGTTCAGGATGGCCGTCCCCGGAAGGGCCAGCGCGCGGTTGGTGAACCGCCCCAGGTAGAACATGTTGCTCGCGGTGATCCCCTCGGGTGCGTAGGGGATCATGTGCCGTTCACGAATGAGGAGCGGAACGGCGAAGTCCCCCTGAGGCCGAAGCCGTAGAGAATACCAGGGATCGTTCCCGCGCAGGGAGGGAACTTCCGGGTAGCGCAGCCCGGGGCGGGTGTGGCGCGCTCTCTTGCGGGTACGCGAGCGCTCCCCCCGGATCACGTGCGCCAATGCCCCATGAAACCGGCCCTTGCGCAGCTCCGCCCGGGAGAGCGCGCAGATGAAAAGCCGCTTGGGAAGGTGGCCTGGCCGAACCTCGAGGGAGGCCACCTCCGACGTCGAGGCCAGAACCGGAATGAGAAACCGGCTCTCGATTTCGCTCGTCTTCCCATCGACGACGAAGAAGTCGACAAGGCCCGGTTTTGTGCCGTAGTGAAGCGCCGCGATTCCGGAGAGTGGCGCAAAAGCGCCGGCGGCGCGCCGGTGAATTTCGTCCAGGAGATCCGTCCGGCGCAAGAGCCCCGTCCCCCATCGCGACTCCGAGGCAAGTTGCCGAACAGACACCGCGCGCCGATGCGCCTCCCAGGCACCCAGGGTACCCGTTTCGTTATTCCCTTTACGGGCGCGGCGATCGCAAACTCCCGACGGTGAGTAGCGCGCAAAGATCGCGGGGCGCCTGGCGGCCTTGTCCGGCCGGCGGATCACGACTACGACGGGATTCGCGGCCGCGTGGGCAAAAGCCTTCCCCTCCCACTCCGCGACCAGCCTGAGCTCCGCACGCTCGGCCAGGAATTTCCTTAGCGGCGCCCCGTAGAGCGCATCCAGCCAGGCATTGCTCGTCACATAAGTCAGAACGCCGCCGGGCCGAAGCCGGGCAAGGCCGAGAAGGAGGAATGCAACCGAGAGGTCCGCTTTCATGTCGAGCGCAGCGCCCGCCCCCGGGAGATAGCGCTCCAGCCGCGCCGCGATGGCGCGCTTCGTTCGATGCCCGCCGAGCCACTCCTGCCGGATATAGGGGGGATTTCCGATGACGAGATCAAAGCGCGTTCCTTTCAGACTCTCGAGCGAATCTCCCGCGCGTAGAGATACGCGCGATTTTGAAATGCCGAGGAGATCGAGCCGCGTCCGTGCAGCCTCGAGCGCCGCCGAGTCCCGATCCGTCCCGCAAAACAGCGTTCCCTCCTCGCCGAACCGTTGCGCCGCCTCGACGAGAAAGACCCCCGCGCCGCATGCCGGATCGAGGACGCGCCCGGGAGGGGCTCCGAGCGCGCGCACCCCTTCATCGATAGCAAACCCGGCCATGCCGGCTTCGGTGTAAACGGCTCCGAGACTCCCGCGGGCGGAAGGCGGCAGCGTATGCTCGGCCACTGCGGCAATGAGCGATCCGCCGAGCCCGGGATCTCCCTCGGGGAGAGAGGCGAAGAGGCGCGCAAGCTCGGCGCGCAGACGCGAGACCTCATCCCCCGCCCGTTTCCGGTTCGGAGAAGAAGCTTCGGCCGGAAGAGCACGCGCCGCCTCGATGGTGGTTCGAATGATCGCAGCCCGGGCCGCCTTCCAGCCGAGACGCTGCGCCAACGAGGCGCAGGGCTGCGTCACGACGCGCGTGACGGCCTCGGCATAGCGGCGCCGGTCGGCCGAGAACGCTTCCCCCTGGAAAGAGGCCAACGGATTGCCTTCTGAGAGAAGGTTGCTCGCGCGGGGGGGGGATTCTGGAAGGGAGAAGCAGCGTAACATGCCTACCGCGGGCGGGACACTGCCGCGCGCCCCGAGCCCGGTCGAAGCCCCCTGAAAGCGCCCCCAGCCCGTCACATTTGAATGTTACTCGGACGGTGGTTCGTGGAAAAAGCCCGCTTTTCTTCGGGTTTTTTTTCCCTTTTCAAATCGAAGGAATCATCAAACTAGTTGAAATCATTAGATTATTTTTTGTTTCAGGAGGATGGTAAAAGTGTCGATGAATTCTAGTGTTGATTTTCTACGGTCCGGTGCTAGAAAAGCTATGATTTCCGATAGTTATTTAGCCCGCCGACCAAAGGGGAGGTTGCCAACATGTCGTTTCCTGAAACGACCCGGCGCAGGCCGCTCAGAAGCCCTGTCGCCGTCCTGATTCTTTTTGCGGCTATCGCCGTCCAGCCCGCGTGGAGCTGGAAGTGCGCGTTGATCGGCGCGGCCGTCGGCGCAGGTATCGGAACGGGTGTCGGGGCCATTGCACATTCCGACGGCTCGTCGCCTACGGGTGAAGGCGTCGCTTACGGGACCATCGCCGCGGCCCCCGGTTTCATCATCGGCGGGCTGATGTGCGGCGAGGAAGAGGAAGCCGAAGCCGCGATATCGACCGGCGACGCGGCGGCCGCGGCGCGACCCATCGGGATCGTGTACTTCGACTTCGACAAGTACAACATTCGTCCCGATCAGGTACCGGTGGTCGATGACGTAGCAGCCAAGATGACCGCTGACCCCGCCATGAACGTTGAACTTCAGGGGAACACCGATGCAATCGGCAGCGAGGAGTACAACCTCGGACTGGGCAACCGGCGCGCCGACTCTGTAAGGCGCGGACTCGAGGAGCGAGGCGTCGGAACCGAGCGCATGTCGACGGTGAGCTTCGGCGAGGAAAGGCCGGCAGCGCCGAACACGACATCGGATGGCCGAGACGATCCGGCGGGCCGGGAGCTTAACCGGCGCACCGAGATCCTTCCGGTTCAGTAACGCGGGTTCAATCGATCGAAAAAACGGGGAGCCCGGAAGGGTTCCCCGTTTTTCTTCATGGGCGGATCCCAGGCAGGCTACCGCTTGCACCCCTGCTCATCGAGGTAGGCTTCCAGGTAGTCGACCCGGTCCTGTCCCCAGAAGAGGTTCCCATCGGCCTCCATCGTGGGAACGCCCCAGTGTCCAACCTCCTCGAGCAGATTCACGTTCGCCTCGATGCGCTTGTCGTACTCCGCACTCCCCTTGATCGCAGCGAGAATACCCTCCAGATCGAGGCCGGCGCTCTCCGTAATCTCCCGCATCACCGACTCGTCGGTGTAGTCACGCTGATCACCCCAGATGGCCCGCGTGAGACCGATCACCCAGGGCGCCACCCGTCCCCTGTCTTGCGCGTACTCCGCGCCCCGCAAGAGCCCCTGGGCGTGTTCAAGCGGATCCGGGTTCGGAAACTGAAAGGGCATGCCCAGCCTCCTCGCCACGCGCTGGGCGTCCATCAGGATGTACATGGCCTTCGCGGGGCTCAGCGGCACCCCCCGGTTCACCATGGGAGGAACCCCGTGCCATTCCAGATCGATGTCATACCTCTCCGGAAGCGAAAAGATGCGAGGGCCACCGAGATAGGAATAAGGGCTGCGGAACGAAAAAAACAGGCGAACGCGCTTGGACATGATCGTTACCCCATCGTGGTTGTGTGCTCCGGCTTGATCTTGTAGATGACCCGCACTTCTCCCTCGCGGCGCAGGGGGTAGCTCTCCACGCCCATGTAGCGCGCGGCGAGTTTGTCGATATGCGCTTCGGCGCCCTCCTCCGTCACCTCGACAATCCTTCCGCGAACCTCCAGATAGCGGTAGGGGTTGTCCGGATCAGTGAGGGAGATGGCCACGCCCGGCCTCTCCCGCATGTTCTGATCCTTCCTTCGTCCCTTCGCGGAGTTGATGAGAACGTGGGTTCCGTCGAAGTCGATCCAGACGGGGGTGGACTGGGGCGTCCCGTCGGCGTTGACGGTGGCGAGGTGAGCAAAGCACTTCTTCGTGAGCAGATCCACGTGGCTATCGGGAATGACGCTGGCGGCGGACATGTAATCTCCTTTGGCGGTTTCGGGGCGGAGAGCGAGAATACTCCACGGGATGGAACCCGGGCAAGCCGGCCCCTTGAAAACCGGAGCTTGACGCTCCCACGTTTTGGTGGCACGTTACCGCACCTTAAACACAACCTCCCGTCGAGCACCCTCCACGTGACGACTTCCCAGGCACCGGTTCCCGAGAATCCGCCCCCTGGCCGATTGCGCCGCGTCCTCTCGAACATCAAAGCGGCGGTGTCGAGCCGCATCTTCATGAACATCCTGAAGGCGGCGGCGACCTTCGGCGCCTTCTACCTCCTCCTCACCCAT
>CBDUXZ010000043.1:0-9509 GCA_965371325.1 uncultured bacterium
AGGCGGCCGTGAAATCCACGGAGAAACACGAAGCCAAGGATCTTTCCGAGAAGGGGAAGAAGCTCAAGGAGGACATGGATGAGCTCGTCGACGAGATCGACGAGGTGCTGGAAGAAAACGCCGAGGAGTTCGTGAAGAACTACATTCAGCGGGGAGGCGAGTAAATTGCGCTTCGGGGGAATACGCTACGATGGCTCGTCCTTCATCGAGCTTTTGACGCGCGAGCACGGGGAGCTTTCACCCAGGCTTGATCTCGCACCGGATGCCGGGGAGAAGCTCTCGGGGAGCGTCCCTCACGGGACAACCGTGGTGTCGCTGAAATACGCCGATGGCGCGCTCATTGCCGGAGACCGCCTTGCCACCGAGGGTTATCAGGTCGCGATGCGGACCATCGAAAAGGTCTTCAAGACCGATGAGCACTCGGCCATGGCGATCGCTGGAGCGGCAGGGCCCTGTGTGGAGATGGCCCGTCTCTTCCGGATCGAGCTGGAGCACTATGAAAAACTTGAAGGGGTGGAGCTCGATCTCGAAGGGAAGGCCAATAAACTCGGCCAGATGATCCGTCAGAACCTGCCGATGGCGATGCAGGGACTGGTCGTGGTGCCGATCTTCACCGGATACGATCTCAAGCAGGCGATGGGGCGGATCTTCAAGTACGACGTGACGGGTGGACACTACGAGGAAATCGACTACTACGCGATCGGCTCCGGGGGGAAGGATGCCCGCAGCTCCCTGAAGAAGATCTACAAGCAGGGCGGGAACGAGGAAAGCGCGGTGCGTATGGTTCTGGAGGCGCTTTTCGACGCGGCGGATGAAGATCGGGGGACGGGCGGCGTGGATACCATTCGGGGGATCTATCCCACCATCAAGCTGGTCACCAGGAAAGGCATCTCCGATATCGGTCAGGATCGGATAAAGGCCGCTTTCGAGGAGATCGTAAAAGGTCGCCGGGCGGAGGAGGCTGCCTGATGGCATTTCCCTTCTACGTTTCGCCCGAGCAGATGATGCAGGACAAGGCGGAGTACGCCCGGAAGGGCATCGCTCGCGGCAAATCGATAATTGCCATCGAATACGAAGACGGCGTGGCGATGGTGGCTGAAAACCCGAGTTCAAGCCTCTCGAAACTGTCCGAAATATACGACCAGATCGCCTTCGCGGGGGTTGGCAAGTACAGTGAGTTCGAAAATCTCCGCAAGGTCGGAATTCGCTACGCCGACGTGAAAGGGTACGCCTACAGTCGCCATGATGTGACGGCAAAGTCGCTCGCGAACGCGTACTCGCAGGCCATCGGACAGGTCTTCACGCAGGAGATGAAGCCGCTCGAGGTCGAGATTCTCGTGGTGGAGGTGAGCGAGGATGAAGGGCGGACCGCCATGTATCACATCCTTTATGACGGAACGATTACCGACTATCACCGCTTTGTCGTCATGGGTGGCGCCAAAGACGCCTCCATGGCGCTCCTGGAGGAGTCCTACCGCGACGGCATGACATTTCAGCAGGCAATTCAACTCTGCTGCAAGGCGCTTCTGAAGACCAACGGCAGTAAGGAACTAACCGCCGAGACACTCGAGATAGCGATTCTCGACAAGAAGCGGGAGGGGCGACAGTTCCGGCGAGTTAAGGGTGATGAGATCCGTCAACTTCTGGGGGATGGCGGGAGCGCCTGAGGTATGCGAAAAAGAATCTTCGGCTTGGAGAACGAGTACGGGATCGTCTTTACTCCCGAAGGGCGGAAGACCCTCCCGGTCGAGAAGGCCATCCGCTTTCTCTTTGAAAAGCTCATCACCACCGAACACTTCCTCAATGTCTTCCTCGAGAACGGCGCCCGGTTCTACCAGGATACGGGCTGCCATCCCGAATACGCCACGCCCGAGTGCGCCTCACCCCGCGACCTGGTTCTCTATGATCGCGCCGGTGAACGCATCCTCGAAGACCTGCAGGCATACGCCGAGAGCAAGGTTCGCGAGGACGGTGTCGCCGGGACGCTATCGATCTTCAAGAACAACACCGATTTTGTCGGGAACTCCTACGGCTGTCACGAGAACTATCTCGTGGATCGGGACGTCGATTTCTACTACCTGGCCGAGCAGCTAATCCCATTCCTCGTCACGAGGCAGATCTACACCGGTGCGGGAAAAGTCTTTCAGACCCAGGATGGCGTTCACTACTGCATCAGCCAGCGCGCCCAGCACATCTACCAGAAGATCTCCGGCACCACGACGAACGACCGGAGCATCATCAACACGCGGGATGAGCCCCATGCCGACAGGGAGAAGTATCGCCGCCTGCATGTGATAGTCGGCGATTCGAACATGTCGGAGTATACGAATTTTCTCAAGGTCGGAACGGCAGCGGTCGTCCTTCAGATGATCGAGGACAACTTCATCAAGAAAGATTTGACGTTGAGGAACCCGGTCAAGTCGATCAAGGACATCTCTTACGATGTAACCTGCAAGAAACGCCTGCGGCTCGACAACGGGAAGGAGTACAGCCCCATCGAGATTCAGAGGGAGTACCTCGAACTGGCGCAGGATTACCAGGAGCGCTACGGCGTGGATGATCAGCTAAAGGACGTGATCCAGAAATGGGCTTACGTGCTGGAGCACCTGGAGAAGGATCCCCACGCTCTGAACAAGGAGATAGACTGGGTGATCAAACGGCGTATGATCGAAGAGTACCTCGAGCGCCGGAATCTCCGCTGGACGTCCCCGCGCGTGTACATGATGGATCTCCAGTTCCACGACATCCGTCAGGACAAGGGGCTCTTCTATCTCCTGGAACGCACGGGGCGTGCCGATCGGATCCTGAACGATGAAGAGATCGAACACGCGAAGGAGCACCCGCCGTCGGATACCCGCGCCAAGCTGAGGGGCGACTTTATCAAGCTGGCCCGTAAGAACAACATCCAGTATGATCTTGACTGGTCCAATATCCGACTCGGCAACCTCCTGAACGTTCGTGTGATCTGCAACAATCCCTTCGAGACCGACACCGAGAAGGTGACCGAACTTGTTCGCACTATCCAGAAGACGAATCTCCGAAAAACATCCCTTTCGAAGCTGGTTATCCAGAGCTGAAGCTGCGCCTTCCAGCCACGGTTGCATCGTGCGCGGACCGGGCGGCGGCCGGTAGGGGCGAATGATCCGTTTATGTCACCCCTAGACATCTCGAGTGCGAAGGCGCTCCCGAAGAGGCAATCCACACAGCGCAATACTATCCCCGCCGTCCCCGAGCCTGCCGAACCCTCGCGTCGCGTAGCGGTTCTCATTGTGCTTGTAGCCGTCATCGCCTGCTACATCCCCTTTCTGGACAAGGCTTTCCACATCGATGATCCGGTGTATCTGCGGGTGGCGCAGGAGATTGTGCGCGACCCAGCCAACTTCCACGGCTTCGATATCAACTGGTACGGCTATTTCGCGCCGATGTACGAGGTCAACAAGAACCCGCCTCTCGTCAGCTTCTACATCGCCGTCGCCGCCGGGCTTCTGGGGTGGAGTGAGCAGGGGGTTCACCTCGCCATGCTCCTCCCCGCGCTCGCCGCCATCCTCGGGACGTACTTTCTCGCCCGCCGACTGGGGGCGGATCCGCTGATCGCATCGCTTGCCACCTGGCTGACGCCGGTTGTCCTCGTCTCGAGCACGACTGTCATGTCCGACGTCCTGATGTTGTCCCTGTGGTGCTGGGCGACCCTCCTCTGGGTCCGCGGGCTGGAGGAGAAGCGAGCAGCTCTGCTGATCGCAGCGGGAGTCCTTTCGGGTCTTTGCCCGCTCGCAAAATACTTCGGCCTTGCTCTCGCGCCATTGCTCCTCGCCTATGCGCTCTTTCGGGAGCGAAGAATTGGTGTGTGGATTCTCACATTTTTGATCCCGGTTGCCGTGGTGGGCGCATACCAGCTTTTCGTCCGCTCGGCCTACGGATGGGATGCGCTGATGGACGTGGCCGGTTACGCGCTTACTCTCGAATCGAAGGGGAGGTACGGCTTCCTGGAGAAGATATTGGTCGGTCTCGTCTTCATGGGCGGATGCCTGCTCACGAGCATTTTCTTTGCCCCCCTTCTCTGGTCCAGGCGGGTTCTGCTCGGGGGGCTCGCCGCCCTTCTGGCGGGTGCCGCACTCATCCCTGCCATGGGAGAGCTCGGTACTTTCTCACTGACCACCGAAGCGGGAGTCCGGTGGGGGGTCGCTTTTCAGATAGCGCTGTTCTCCCTTGCGGGTCTCCACGTTCTTGCGCTTGCCATCACCGACTTCTATCGGCGGCGGGATGCGGGGGCGTTTCTTCTCCTCTTGTGGGTGGGGGGCGTCTGGATCTTCGAGAGCTTCACGAACTGGACCACCACTGCGCGGGCCGTGCTGCCGGCAGCGCCTGCGGTCGCTATCCTCCTGGCGCGACGTCTTTCCCTCCGGGCGGGGGGTGATGTCAGGATTCGCTGGCCGCGGGTGGCGTTCCCGCTAATCGCCGGGCTCATCGTCTCCGTCGCGGTGGCCAGGGCCGACTACCAGCTTGCGGCGACAGCGCGGACGGCGGCGACGAAACTATCTGCCAGGTACGCGACGGGGAACAACCACCTGTTCTTCCAGGGCGGATGGGGATTCCAGCACTACATGGAACGGGCGGGGGGCACCCGTACGAGCTGGGACGGAACGCGCTTCACCCCGGGCGACATGTTGTTCGTTCCGGGCCAGGGGTCGAATCTCTTTCCACCGCCCCGCAACTTCACCCGCCTCCTCGAGGAGGTCAAGTATTCCACGACGTCCTGGCTCTCGGTCATGTCCAAGCCGGACGGTGCGGGCTTCTATGCGTCCCTGTTCGGTCCTCTGCCATTCGTCGTCGGGCCCACATCGCCCGAACGGTACTTCGTATTCGCGGTTGAAAAACCCTTCGTGCTGAAAAAGGAATAGCCCCGCGAGGAATCTTATTCCGGAGCCGTGGCGCGCGGTGAGCGCCGGCTCTTCTGGTAACGGAAGACGGCGCGGTTGTGCTCGCTGAGCGTACGCGAGAAGTGGTGGGAGCCATCTTTGCGACTGACGAAATAGAGATAGTCCTCGGAGGCGGGATTGAGCACGGCCAGAAGGGCGGCCCGGCCCGGATTGGCGATCGGCCCCGGGGGGAGGCCGGGTTCGGTGTAGGTGTTGTACGGGGTGGGTGTTTCCAGCTGCTTGCGTGTGAGGTTGCCGTCGAAGTCCGGGATTCCGTAGATGACGGTCGGATCGCTCTGAAGCAGCATCCTCCTCTTGAGACGGTTAAGGAAAACGGCGGCGATCAATGCACGCTCCTCCGGGGCGCCCGTCTCCTTCTCCACGATCGAAGCGAGCGTCACAATCGCGTGAACGTCTAGGTTGCCTGCTGACCCGCCCCCGGTTTCACGGACCGCTGCGTAGACTTCCCGGAAACGCGACACGAGAAGGGCCAGGACCGCCTCCTCCGTCATCTGCCGCGTGAGCGCGTAGGTGTCGGGAAAGCAGTAGCCCTCGAGCGTTTTCTGCAGAATGCCCAGTGAACGGGTGAAGTCCGGATCCCGGGCCAGCGCGATCAGACGGTGCGGCGACACGATTCCCAGATTGCCGATGGCCTCCGCCATCTCGGCGATGGTCCACCCTTCGTTGAGGGTCACGTAGTGAGCCATCGGGCGTCCGGTCTCAAGGGTCTCGATGACCTGCCAGGGGGTGATCCCCTCCTCGAACTCGTATTCTCCCGCCTTGAGACTCCCCTCGGTGCCGCGCGCGAAGGCAAGCGCCATGAAGAGCCACGGTCTGTCGATCACACGCTGATCTTCGAGATGCCGCGCGATTGCCTTGAGCCCGGATCCCCGCGAAATTTCGAGAACGCGCGGCAGGCCCGACAGGGGACCGGGAGAGTGCGCGTAGTGATAGATGGTCAGCGCGGACAGGAGTGCGAGCACCGCGAGCGCCACGAGAACGAAGATCGCCCCTGACCGCCCTCCGGGCGGCGCTACGGGTGGCGGGGTCGGCCGGGAGGCGGTTTCCGTCATTTGGCGCGGGTCCGCTTCAGGGATTCGAGATAGCCCTCGAGGATGAGCTGCGCGGCGATTCGATCACCGATCTCGAGCCGCTTCTTCCTGCTGAGGTTCCCCTCCGCCATAACGCGCTCAGCCGCCACCGTCGTCAGCCTTTCGTCCCATGTATCAACCGGGAGATCGAGGACATCGCTGAGGCTCTTGGCGAAAGCAAGCGCCTCCCTGGCGGCGGGCCCGAGGGTCCCGTCCATATTTCGGGGGAGACCCACGACGACACGCTCCGCCTCATACTTTTCCACCAGTTCGCGGATGGCGTTGATCAGCGCGCTGCGCCCCGTCGGTTTGAGGGTGGGCAGACCCTGGGCCGTGAGCCCGAGGGGATCGCTGACGGCAACGCCGACACGGCGCGTGCCGAGATCAAGAGCAATGATTCGCATGGGTGGACGCTGGCTCTCCATGGGACTGGAACAGGGGCGACCTGCGCGAATTATGGCCAGAGGGGCGGGGCGAATCAACCTCCCGGAGGGATGCTAAAGCTTTCCCCTGCCCTCTCCGAAGAAACTAAGGAGCGGGGTTAAGGGGCCCTCGGACTCACCCGGCGAGCGCTCTTAGGGGAGGCGACATTGTTCACGCAGCGAATCGACAAACTCAAGACGGCTCTCAAGGACATGGATCCCGAAGTCCGGCGCGCTGCGGCCGAGTCCATCGAACGCCTCCAGGCGAAGGCATCCATCGCGCGCTTTCGGCAGATTTTGGCGGGAGATGACAAGGATGCCAGGCTCCGGGCCGTTTATGCTCTGGCCGAGATTGACACGGACGAGGCGCTGAGGCTCCTCGTCGAAGCGCTCACCGATGATGTCCCCGACGTTCGCTGCACTGCTATTCGTATCCTGGGAGAGAAGGCTGATCCCCGCACGCTCGGTCCGCTCTTCGAGCTTCTCGATGAGGCCGACCCGAGTATCCGGGCGCTAGTGATCGAGGCGCTCGGCAATTTTCGCGACAAACGTCTTGTGGACAGTTTCCTTACGATGCTCTCTGACGACGATCCCGAGATACTCAAGCGCGTCGCATCCGCGCTGGGGCTGCTGGGCGAAGCGCGCGCCGAGGGGCCACTGATGAAGCTCCTGCAGCACCCGCAGGCAATTGTTCGAGAGGCCGCGGCCGGGGCCTTGGGTACGGTCCGGGCCTGACAGGCACTTCTTCCCCGACAGCTAGCCAATGTATTTCGCCGGATCGATTCCGTAGAGAATGGGATTGACGCTGGCCACCACCGTTCTGGATTCCCCATTCGACCCCTCTGCGCCTTCAGCCAGATCGATCTCCTCGGGTTCGGGGAGAAGGATGCCCGTGTCGTCGGTGACAAGCTTTATTTTCGGAAGGTCCACATCGAGGTGGTTTGGCGTGATAACGACGCCGATCTCGTTCGTGGAAAGGCGTACGTACGTACCCGCAGGATAAGTGCCGAGCATGTCGATGAACGATTCGAGCATCTCGGGGTCCAGATCCTTACCGGCCAATTTTCGCATGAGTTTGATCGCGTCGGTTGCGGGCCGCGGTTTCTGGTAGGGGCGGAGCGTGGTGAGGGCGTCGTAGCAGTCTGCAAGTGCGACCGCCATGCTGTAGGGGTGAACCTCGCGTGTCTTCTCTATGGTCGGGTAACCCTTGTGGTTGTACTTCACATGGTGCATGAGAATCATCTCGTGCGCAGACATCGGCACGCCGTTCATCCTCGAGACGATCTCCGCTCCCAGAACCGGGTGCTTCTTCATGATCGCCATCTCTTCTTCCGTGAGGCTCCCCGGCTTCTTGATGATCTCTTCGGCGGTTCGAACCTTCCCCACATCGTGGAGCATTCCGGCCAGGCCGACCGCCCGCATCTCTTCTCCCTCCAGCCCATTGTGGGCGGCGAAGGCCAGGCAGAGGATCCCCACGTTCACGGAATGGACGTAGGTATAGTCGTCGTACCCCTTGAGCATTGTGAGAGCGAGCAGCGCATCCTTGTCCTTGAGGATCACGTCCGACATCTCGGAGATAACGGTGCTCGCGGTTTCGCCGGAAGGAATGCGGCCCATCCGAAGCTCCGACATGATGTCGAACACCACCGTGAGGGACCGGTCGTAGACCTCCCGGGCGCGCTCCCGCAGATCATCTTCCAGATCCTTGATCGCGATGTGCGAGGCCTCCCGCACTTCGAGGATTGAGGCAACGCCGCCCTTCTCTTTTGCCTCTTCGGGAGAGAGCGCCAGTGTCTCGATCAGGGTAACCACTTCCTCGCAAGAGAGTCCTCCGGAGAAGGTGACCGACTCGATCTCGTGCCCCTTCAATCGCTGATAGATCTCCTTCCAAAGGGTGTCTATTTCGTAGAACGGAATCTCGTCAAAGAGCAAAACGTCGTCGATGATTCCCATGACAAGCGGTTCACGCTCCTTGAAGAGATCGAGAATCGTCTCGTGCGCCGCCTGCATCGGCCGTGTAATGGCGGGGTGCCCGGCAGGGTAGAGACTGAGGTTCCTTAGTGAGCTACAGAAGAGCTTCGCGGTATTGGTAAGTTTGTCCTTCATCAAAACTCCGGAGGGCCGGGGGCGTTCAGGTTATTTCTTCGGTATCGAGAGCAATTCGGCAAATCCGGGCGATCGTTTCGTTTGCCGATCCGAGGCCGATCGCGAGGAGCGAACGCGCTTCCTCGGAATCGAGGCGCGCCAGTGCCTGTGCCGCAGCAACACGAAGCGCCTCGTTTTTTTCCCTGGCGAACAGTGTCCGCCGTCTGAACAGGCGCCCGAGCGCCGGCACGGCCGACGGGGAACCGATCTTGGCCAGAGCCTTGATTACCTCCCGCTGCAGTTCGATATTCGTGAAGATCACCCTACGGCGGAGCATCGATGCGAGTGTTGGAACGGCAGCAAGATCTCGGAGCACGCCGAGCGCAAAGGCCGCCAGAAGCTGAAGCTCCCCTTTGGCGTGCACCAGGAACCGCTCCAGGATCTGCCGCGATTCCGGCGTGCGGATCTGACCGATCGCGCGGAGCGCCTCCTTGGCGATGCGCGGCTCCGGATTCGATGCGAGCGGCTCAAGACTCGAGATGGTATCCGGGTCTCCGATCTCGCCGAGAATCGACACCGCGTTTCGAATGACATACCAGCGCTGGTCGTTGAGGGCGTTTAGAAGAAGCGGCACGGCTGCGTCCCCGAAGCCGCTGATGGCCGTGGAGAGAATTCGCCGCGCGTGGATTGACTTTGCGCCTGCCAGGTGATCAATAAGATGAGGAATTGCCGCCGATCCGATCTGGCAGAGGAGGTTCAGAAGCTTCGGCGCTATAGTGGTACGTGTAGCCATGAAGCGTTCGATGAGAAAATCGATCGCCTCGGAAGACGCGATCTCCCGGATTGCCCAGAGTGCGTGTGGCAGGATGCTCGGGTCGTAGCCCTCTCGTCCCGTAGCGTGCTCGGTGAGAACACGGAGTGCGCGGTAGGCGTCTTCCGTGTTGAAAGGGGGCTCCGCGGTATTCGTGAGAGAGACGAGCGCGGCCGCACGCTCC
>CBDUXZ010000044.1:0-9494 GCA_965371325.1 uncultured bacterium
GATCCTGGAGAAGAGGCTCCAGCGGTCCCAGTCCGAAGGTCTCGTTCTGGACTTCGACGACGATCTGCTCGCGCTCAACCCGGTTCAGGGGAACTCCCTCGGCGTCCAGGAGATCTTCGACGATAGCGCCGATCTCGTCCCTGACCCGTTCACGGTCCATCGTCTCGAGCTTCGAGAGATCGAGCTTCTCGATAAGCTGGGTGTGAATTCGGGTCTTGAGGGACTGATAGAAATCCCCCTGGCCCGGAACGGACGTCATCGTGGCCGCCGAAGGGAACTCGGACATACCATGCGATTCGTCAACGTCTTTCTTGCCGCGTCCGAGGATTGCCATGTTGCTTCTCCTATCCCCCTTCTGAACCTTCTCCGGATCAGGCCGGAGCGAGTCGTTCCCCTATCGGCGGCCAAGGAGCCTTTCGAAGATGCCCCTGCTGCTTTTTGACCCGAGTTTGAGTCCGGTAACTGCGGCGGACAGGCCGAGCAGACTTTTGTGAAGCTCTGATCGTGGTGCGACCTTGTTGATCGGCTCACCTTCGTTGACCGACGCGATCGTCGTCGGGTAGTCGTTCGGAAGCTTCCAGAACACCGGGTAGTTCAGCACCTTCTCGGCTTGCTTGAGGGTAATCTCGTTGCTCTTGGCCTCGCGGTTGAAAACCAGCTTGACCTTCTCTTTACCGTAGCCAAGGCGCCGGAACATATTCAGACATCTGCGCGCGTTCCGGATGGCGGGCAGATCGCTGGTGGCGACCAGGAGGATGATATCCGAGTCTTCAAAGGCCTCGATGGTCCCCTCATCGAAAGTGTGACAGGTATCGATGATCACGAAATCAAACATGCCTCGCAAAATGCGAAGCACCCTTCGAATCTGATTCGGTGTGATCGCCTGCGTGTCCATGACGTCCTCGGGGTGCGCCAGCACCGCTATGCCGCTGGAGTGGCGCGCCAGGCTGTCTTCGAGGAACTTGGTGTCCAGGCGCTGGATATTCTTCGTGACATCCACGAGGGTGAAGTTCGGCTTCAGATCGAGAAAGATCGACACGTCCCCCATCTGCAGGTCGAGGTCGACGACGCAGGCTTTCTTCCCGCCCTCCTGAACGATTTCGGCCGCCATGTTGGTGGCGATGGTCGTGGAGCCACTCCCCCCCTTGCTGTTGAAGACGCTGATGATCTTTCCGGATCGGGCATGGCTTTCGAGCGTGGCCTCGGCGATACGGCTCACCTTCTCGAGCGCTCGCTCGAGATCCTCATGCGCCAGGGGAAGTGTAAGGAAGTCGCTCGCCCCGGATCGGAGCGCGCGGATGATCAGTTCGCCTGTGTCCTTTTCGGACACGACGATGATCGCTATCTTGGGATGGGTTTCGCCCAGCCTTTGAATGAAGGAGAAGCAATTGGCCTGATCGTCCCCCAGATCGAGGAGGACGAGAGAGGGTTGGAGCTGATTGATCAGGCGGGAGCCTGTTTCCAGGGTAAGCGCCTCCCCCTCCACCGAAAGATTCGTGAAGGGCTCCAGCGCGGCCTTGATGCCATCGCGGATGCTCTGGCGCTCTCCGATAATCAACGTTTTCAACAGAAAGGTCATAGGTGCCCAGTTCGGTTTCTATACGGCGGATGCGAGTCCCTCGCTTCTTGAAGCGCGCCCCCGACCTCTCGATCCCGCGTGGTATTCCCTCCCTGAAATAGCGCCAGACAAAAAGGTTCCTGGAACTACCAGGACATCTTCAAGACGGGCCCAGGGGGAGATCCCGTCAGTTGTAATGCCCCCAGGCGCCCACGAGACCACCACGCTTGGGCTCCCTCCGGAGCGCGAGCGGGGTCTCTTCCTCGCCGGGTCCTCGACCCTCCAACCGGCCCCAGAGATAGAAATCATAATCCGTGGGCTCGACGTAACTCGCCGTCGGTAGTACCGGCACTTCTTCGGGGTCGAGCGGGCGGATCAACCTGGGAGTCACCAGCACGAGGAGCTCCGTCTCCCGCTTCTCAAATCGCGAACTCCGGAAGAGCGGCCCTATCACGGGGATGTCTCCGAACCCGGCGATATCCGAAATATTCTCCCTGATGCGGTGATCCAGCAGGCCCGCGATAGCGTACGTCTGGCCGGAATCAAGGATGATAGACGTGCTCACGCGGCGGCTTATGAGGGCGGGGATGCGGAATCCGGAAAGAACCACGCCGTTGGCGAAATCAAGCTCGCTTACCTCGGGCCTCACCGAAAGGCTGATCTGTCCGTTCCCGAGCACCGTCGGGACGAAGTTCAGCCGCACGCCGAACTCCTTGAACTCGATCGTGATCGAGCTACCCCCGGAAGACTGTCCGCCACCACCGGCGTCCTGCACGACCGGGATCGGGAACTCGCCGCCCGCCAGGAAGGAGGCCTCCTGACCGCTCATGGCGATGAGATTCGGTTCGGCGAGAAGCTTCGCAAGCCCGTTCTCCCGAAGGAGATCGATAATGGCCGAAAAGCTCATCGAACTGCCCGAGTGAAGAACGCGGGCTTCCGGCGTTCCCGATACCGTATCGACCGCACTGACCACGCCCGGGCCCGGGATGGGCAGGCTCGACGCGCCGGGGGTCACCAAGCCGCCCACGAACGTTGAAACGGCCGTGTTGCCGTGCTTGTCAATGACATCGAAGTTGACGCCGATCTCTTTCAGCACCACCGTGCTGATTTCGGCGATCTGCACCTGCAGGAGAACCTGCGGCGTCTCGGCAACTGTCATGAGGTTGATGATGTCCGGAACGAGTCCTGCGTCGGGAACCTGCTGGCCGGGCTCGCGGCCGCGATCCCCGGGGGTCCTCGACCGGCCGCCGCTCACGCGCGTAGACGATTGAGAGACCGTGTCACTCGTTTCCTCGGAGCTAAAGCTCTGCTGCTCTTCGGTGAGCCGTTCGGGCTTCTCGACATCCTCATGGATACGGTGAACGCTCACCTCTCTCAAATTCGCGAAGGGGCGCGCGATATCGACGGCCGTCTCCATGGCGTAGCGAGTTGACACCTCGCCCTCCATGATGATCGTTCCAAGATTCGAGCGGACCAGAATGTCTCTTTCGTCAGGCAGGAGGCGCTTGAGCTGCGAGCGAAGTGGGCGCACATCGACGCCCACCATGATCGAAAAGTTGTCGGTGCCGCCCTCCACGTAATCGACGAGGACGTTGGTCACGCCGTACTCGAGTCCCAGCAGGCGAACCTTCTCCGACGTAATGACCTGCGCGGTCATGATCCCGGGATCGCCCACGGTCACCCGCTCAATCTCGGCCTGAAGGTAGAGCGTGAAGTATTGACCCTTCGTCAGGCTGAGCGTCTGCGCGGCCCCGGCCACACCGGCCAGCCCGACCAAACCGGCCAGCGCCACGGCGACGGCGGCGAAACGGAGTGTCATGACGGCTCCACGCCTTCCAAGTCGTCCTTTCATGCGCCTTCCTCCCCCTTGAAGGCCTGGCTCTACTATCCCTGTCGGAGGGACCCAGGAGAGGGCCTCCCCGGGGAAGAAGCCAGTTACCTTAGAAAAGCTCGCGTCAGTAGCTCTGCTGGGTCACTTCGCTGCCGAGAACCACCTCGATGCCTCGGCCACCCGAAGAGACCTGCCTTCCGACCAGCAGGAAGTTCGTGTCCGTCCCGGGCGTTGCCACCTCCTCCTGATCCATCCGGTTGCGCAGGGCGAGCCGGAGCTCCCCCTCGTTCTGTGCGTGGGAAACCATCTCCGCCTGGTCGGGCAGCAGTTCCAGGGTTACCGCGGTCACCGTCACGGGCTTGTTTTCGCGATCACGCTGGAGATAGGGACCGGCGGCCAGAACTCTCACGTTCTGAAGGATCATCCGCGTCTCGGGCTCATCGTTATCGCCCCTTTTGCGGCGGATCGTCGTGAGAACGTCGACGTAGGTTCCCGGAACGATGAAGCCGGCGACCCCGACCACCTCGTTCACCTTTACCGTAATGGCGCGGTACCCCTCCTTGATCAGTCCAGGGAGACCGCCACCGACGCCCACGGCTGTGAGGCGTCCTTCACGGATGATTTCGCCCCGCGCGATCGCGGCCGCGGCGCCGCGGCCCACAACCGCCTTGGGATCGGTCAGCGCGCCTTCGGGCACAATCGATCGGGGAACCGCCTCGACACGCACGTCACCTGCGGTCAATGTGGATGCCATCGCGATGTCCTGTTTCGCCACGACAACGGTCACGGCCTCACTCTCAACGATTGCGCCGCCGCCGCCCGCCGTTGCCTGTTCGATGTAACGCTTGGCAACCACGGCGGCCAGGAATCCCAGCACAAGGGCGATGATTACAAAGAGTATGGTGATGTTCCGACTCAAGGCCCTTCCTCCACCGCCTCTCTTCCCGACGAACGCACTCACACAATCACGCCGGTCGGGAATGTAGGCTCAGTGTAAAACGTCTTACCGACACGCCGGCGGGCACCAGGGGGCTCCTCTTCAGCCAGATCGGGAGGAGCATTCATCCTCGATACGCCAAGCGCCATGCCAAAGGCCTCACCACAACGCCGGCCTTTACACCTATCGGTCGTAAAGCTCCGAAGCTTCACAACGAAGCCCTACGGTCACGAAGTACATCCCACGGTCCTCGTCGCCCTTTATACCGATATACCGAGCCGGGCCGTCCACGGGGAGGATCTCCCTCTCTATCAGGCCCCCAGGAGAGGGTGAGCCAGGGCCAAAGCCGTTCCGCCCGCAATGGCAAACCCATAGGGGACCCGTTTTCCACGCAGTCCCCGAAGGCCGCCTTGCCACCCCTTCCCACGGGATTTGACCGTCACCCACAGGAGGACCCAGACGCCTCCGACAGCCGTCGCGTAGATAAACGCGCTGAGTCCTACCTCAAAACCAACGAGGGCCCCCACCGCACCCAGCAGCTTGGCATCGCCTGCGCCAAGCCAAGCCTGGGAGAACAGCAGGAATCCGATTCCCAGCAGGGGGAAAAGCCCTCCAAGTGAAAAGAGAAACCCTCTTGCATCCGGGCCCAGACCCATGTGGTACGCCAGGCCCACGAGCATTGCCAGAAACGTCAAGCCGTTGGGAATGCGGTAGCGGTAAGCGTCCCAGAGGGCGCCTACCGCTACCGTCGATCCCGTCAGCCCGAGCAGTGCGCTGTGAAACCCGGAACTACCCATTGCGGCTTCCATCAGGAAGGCAGCGGGTTACGCAGGAAACGGAAATTACCCGCCCGCGCTGCTGACAGCCTCTTCGATCGTGTCAAAGGTGTCAGAGATGGAGCCACCGAGAATCTCGAGGCTCGTGATAATCGCCACGGCGATGAGAGCCGCAATCAGCGCGTACTCAATCGCCGTAACACCGTCGTCCTCTCGAATGAAGCGCTTTACCAAGTTCATGATACTCCTTTCAGCTGCGCTGCGGCGTACCCGGGGGGGGCTGCCGCCCAGTGGCCCACCGTATCAGGAGAACCCCTTCGGGTTGATCCCGATCGGCGGACCGTCACCTACATCAAACGACCGAGGCTTCTCAGTCGCCGGCTGACGCAAACCCTTCCTGGACCGCCGAGAAGAAGCCGTCCAGAGTCACTCCGATATTGGTGAGGGCCACAATGATGACAATCGCGATGAGCAGGCCAATCAGACCGTACTCTATGCTCGTGACGCCATCTTCCCGCTTCCAGCAAGGAACCGGGCGATGATCGCTCATACTAGCCCTCCTGTCCGGAAAAGAGATCCGTCAGCGCTTCCGAGAGAGTGCAAGCCGGGTGCCAACCTCAATGCCGGGGGGATGACAATTCTTGAACCCTTAATTCCCTGAGGATTTTCAGCCCCCGTGCCGAATAATGGCACCTTTTACCTGGGGCAGGCCGCAAAAAGACGGAAGCCGGCTACTCTTTTTGTCCCCTTCCTCCCACATCGTCCCGATTCCGAGCAAAAATCGAAACTGTCAGGAAATTCAGAAAGTTATGGGCAAAAAGGGCAAGCCGTTCCTCGTACTGCCATGTTACCGGGATTGTTACTATCCGTCTGTGCGCGCGAAACAGGATCAGCACCAGGGGGGCGTCCCAACGAACCGGTCAATCCGCCTTCAAAAGCCCGGGGGACCACCGAGAGCCGGTCATCAGAAAACGTATTCGGGTTCGAGAATCGGCTCGTAATCGTTGATATCGAAGGGGAACGTGATCACGTCGAAAGCGCCGGCGCTCCCCCGGATCGCAGTGCGTCCCACACCGATGAGGGCGCCCGAGGTGATTCGGCCGAACGTCTCTATCCATGTATCGGACCGACTTGCTTCGATGTAGGACTTCTTGGGAACCTCAAGGGGGCTCGTTCCAATATTCACGAGACCACGTGAGAACTTGTGGCTCACCTTGACCGACCAATCCTTGTCCTCGGGAAGGACGTAGGTGTCCACGCCATAGGCGCGCTCAGCGGTGACCATGAGGCCTATGAGAAGAAGGCCGAAGATGAGGGGGGCGCGTGTCAGCCAGGACGATGCCATGGATACCTCCGTGAAAGCTCCGGCCAGCACCCGGTGGACGCCAGGCCGTTTGGAAGGGTCAGGGATCATTACCGGAACCCGCTTTCGGTCCGGGCTCTTATGCCGAGTCTTATCGGACGGCAACTCCCTCTGCCTGAATGCGGGAGAGCACCGCGCCGTCCCCGCGGCAGGCGGACCTGACCCCGTGCCCTGCTCGTCAGGGCACGGAGTATAGGCGCGGAGTATAGGCGGGGACACAAACGCTTGTAAACAATATATTTCAGATTGTTCCCGAGACCGCCTGGTATCGAATGCCACGCTTGCGGCAGAAGTTTTGCAAGTTCCGTGTACAAGATCCTAGCAAGTTCCGTGCCTCTTCTGTCTGAAGGTCCCGAAACCGGGAAAACGGTCTCGGGACCGTGGCGGCGCTTTTCAGAGAAAAGATCTGGGGTGAACTCCCCTCAGCGCCTGCCCGGTGGTACTCCGAGAGGCCGCGGCGATGAGGCCAGGAGCAGAACGCGGGTCCCCTCCGCGATAACCCAGACATCGCAGGCCAGAATAATGGCGCCCATGGTGCCCAGAAGCCACCTCGCGCTCATGAAGTAGCCACGCACCTCACCGGCCATCGCCCAAAGGGTCACCGTTGCGACGATCAGCATGGGAATGAGCGTGTAAATGTAGGGTCGCCCCTGCCGTCGCAACCAGACGGACACCACGAGAAGCGTTACACCCGCGAGAAGCTGATTGGTCGTACCGAAGAGGGGCCAGAGGATGAGCCCCCCCTTTCCGCCGGCCTGCGTTACGGCAAGAATGAGCGCCAGGCCCACGCCAACCGCCCCCGCGGTATAGCGGTTCTCCAGCGGCTTCACCCTGTACACCACTGCCAGCTCCGAAATGACAAGCCTCAGTATCCGGGCCCCGGTGTCGAGGGAAGTCGTGGCAAAAGCGATGACCATCACGGCGATGAAAGTCGTCCCTGTCTCGATCGGAACACCGAGCGCTTCCATGAAATGGCCGCCGCCGTTCACAAATGCCCCAAGCTTCGCCGACAGCCCCTGTGCCGCGCCCCAGCTTCCGTAGTGGCTCTCCCACTGGCCTGCCGACGCAAAACCCGCCGTCGAGGCAAGCACCGCAAGGAGTCCCAGGGTCCCCTCTCCGAGCATCCCGCCGTAACCGATCGCGCGCGCATCGGTCATGCAGCCTATCTGCTTCGAGGTTGTTCCTGAAGAGACCAGCCCGTGGAATCCCGAGATGGCGCCGCAGGCAATCGTAATGAAGAGGAAGGGGATGAGCGGCGGCGCCCCAGGAGGCCAGAGGTTCAGCGCCGGCGCCTGGATCGTCGGCTGGAGCACGAGCAGGCCCAGTGTGAGAAGCACGATCCCGGTGATGAGCTGGTGGGAGTTCAGGTAGTCGCGGGGCTGAAGCAGAAGCCACACGGGCAGAACCGAGGCCACGAAGGCGTAAACAAGGAGGAGCCAGACCCATGTCCCGACCGGGATCCTCGCGAAAAACGGGAACGCTTCGATGAATGCGTTGCCCAGGAAGATTGCCGCTATCAGGATGATGTAGCCGATCAGGGAAGGGCCGAAAACGCGCACGCGGCGGCGGTAGACCAGCCAGCCGAGCGTTACTGCGACAACGATCTGGACGTTGATGGGGAAGATCGAACCGGGGTAATCGACGAAAAGCGTCCCGATGATGAAGGCGAAAACGGCCAGGACGATCCAGATCAGGAAGCAGATGATCAGCAGGAAAAGTGCCCGCACGCGGGGGCTGATCACCCCTCCGGCAATGTCGCCAATCGAGCGGCCGCGATTGCGGAGGCTGATGACGAGCGCAGAAAAATCGTGAACCGCGCCCATGAAAACGGTTCCGATGGTGACCCAGAGCAGGGCAGGCACCCAGCCCCAGATAACCGCCAGAGCAGGCCCCACGATGGGGGCCGCGCCCGCGATCGAGGTGTAGTGATGGCCCCAGAGGACGTGCCGGGGGGTAGGAACATAGTCGACGCCGTCCTCGAGTTCCTTCGACGGCACGGGCTCATCATCGGCAAGGCCGAACACCTTTCGCGCCAGGAAGGCGGAGTAGTAACGATAGCCGATGATGAAAATGAGCAGCACCAGCACCGCGAGGAGGGCCGCGTTCACATTGCCTCCGGTCGATTGACACTCCCGCCACGGGACCGCATTCTCATCTGATGGATCCTCTCTCCCTTCACGAGAAGCGCATCGCGGTGGATGCCATGGGGGGCGATCACGCTCCCGAAGCGGTGGTCAGGGGGGCCGCCCGAGCGCTCACAGAAAAAGACGGGTTTCGCTGTATTCTTGTGGGCGATGAGGAACGGATCTCGCCCGTCCTCTCCCGCTACGACCATCCGCAGAGCAGGGTCGAAATCGTTCATACCGACGAAGCGATCGCGATGGACGAGGCCCCCAAGGAAGCCGTCCTCAGGAAGCGACGCGCGTCCGTGCTCGTCGGGGCCGAGATGCTCGGCCGGGAGGAAGCCGACGCACTCGTCAGCGCCGGAAGCACCGGCGCGCTGGTGCTGGGCGCCGCACGCCACGTCCCCATGATCCCCGGAACGTCGCGGTCCGGACTCGCGGCCCTCATCCCGGCTCGGCGCAGGCGCGCGCAGGATCGGGGCTTCGTCCTTCTCATCGATGTCGGCGCCACCCTCCACGTTTCCGCCCGGCAGCTCTCCCATTTCGCCACGATGGGCAGCGCCTACCTGCGAGCGGCGCTTGGTGTCTCCTCGCCGCGAGTGGGGCTCCTCAACATCGGGGAGGAAGCGACAAAGGGGGACGACACGCTTCGAGAGGCTTATCGAATTCTTTCGAAGATGAAAGACATCCGATTCGCGGGCAACGTTGAAGGGAAGGACGTTCCCGAGGGCAACGTCGACGTCGTGGTTTGTGACGGCTTCACGGGCAATGTGATTCTCAAAATGTACGAGGGGGTCGCCACCGTAGCCATGGATCTGGCCCGGGAAGCAGGCAGGAGGAATTTCCTCTGGGGAGTGGGACTTCGCCTCCTGGAGCAGCTCGACGCCCGACTCTGCGATCATGGGC
>CBDUXZ010000045.1:0-9249 GCA_965371325.1 uncultured bacterium
TTACGACGAGCAGATCCAAATCCCCCTCATCCTCAAGCCCGGCGGCCCCGGCGCGCCTCCCGCCGCTTTGTCGGCGGGGCGGCGCTTCGAGGGCATGGCGCGAATTCTGGACGTGGCGCCCACGGTTCTGGATCTGGCCGGTGTGAAGATCCCCGAGGCGATGCAGGGGAGATCGCTGGCCGACGGCCAGGGGGTCAAGGAGAGCTTTGCCGAGGAGGATCTCGAGGGGAACATACTCCGGTCGCTTCGCACCCTCACGTGGAAGGCCACCCTGGCGAGTGCCGGCAATCCGCGTGGCCTGCCGGAAGTAGCGCTCTTTGATCTGGCCGCCGACCCCGGCGAGACGCATAACGTCGCGGAGGGGAGAGAGGGGCGCTGGAAGGCGATGCGTGCGCGGATGGATCATACGCTGGGGGAAGCGCTCCGGGCGGCTGTTACGGGGGAGCAGGTGGAAGTTGACGCGGCGACCCGGGAACGGCTCCGGGCGCTCGGCTACGTGGAGTAACCCGGCGCCCGAGGGAGGAAGGAGCATGTCTCGCCCCCCGAAAACCAGGCTCCTGCTGATCGGCCTCGACGGTCTCGAGCCGACGCTGGTCCGGCGCTGGATCGCCGACGGAACGCTTCCCCATCTCGCCGCCCTCGCGCGCACCGGGGGCTTTGCAATCCTCGAGAGCACGTTTCCGCCCGTCACCTACCCCGCCTGGTCCACCTTCCTTACCGGCGCCAATCCCGGGGCCCACGGGCTCATGGACTTCACCGTCCGTGTTCCCGGCCGCTACGCGATCCGCTTTGCCTCCGGCGCTGACCGGCGGCTGCCCACATTTTTCCGTCTGCTCTCCGACAAGGGGAGCAAGGTTGCCCTCCTCGGCGTCCCAACCACATTCCCGCCGGAGAAGCTGCACGGCGAGGTGATCGCGGGGTTTGACTCCCCCGTGGCCACGGGAATCACCCCACGCTTTGTGCATCCTCCGGCGCTCTACGACACGATCCGCAAGCTCATCGGCACCTGGCGCTTCGCCGATTTTCAGGAGCTTCGAATTGGGCCGGGCTGGCACGCGGCGGCGCGTGCCAGCCTGCTGGACACGGCTGCGCGCAAGGAGAAGCTCGCGCTTCATCTGCTTTCCCGGGGAGGGTACGACGCCTTCATGGTGCTGTTCGGGGAGTCCGATACGGTGGCCCATCATTTCTGGATGTATCACGATCCCGGGAGTCCACGGTACGACCCGGCGGGCGGGGGGGAGCACGGCGGGGCAATCCGGGAGATCTACCAGCGCCTCGACGATGCGGTCGGCGCCCTCACCGATGCGGCAGGGCCGGGCGCGAGCGTGTTCGTCGCGAGCGATCACGGATTCGGCGGGGCCGGCGACCGGGCGGTCTATATCAACCGCTGGCTGGAAGAGGAAGGATGGCTGTCGTTTCGGGCCTCCCCGGGGCCCGTGCAGCGAGCGGCGGCGCGGGCACGGGGCCTGGCCGTGCGCACGCTTCCGGCGCGAGCGCAGGAAGCAGCCTTCAGAGCCGCGCCGGCTCTCGCCGGAGCTGTCGAGAGCGCGACCCGTTTCGGCGCGATCGATTTCCCCCGGACCCGCGCTTTCTCGGAAGAGCTCAACTACGCCCCTTCCATTTGGTTGAACCTGGAGGGGCGGGATCCGGCGGGAGCCGTGCCCCGCCGGGAGGTGAACCGGGCCCTTGACGCGCTCTCGGATCGCCTGATGACATGGCGCGATCCGTTGGATGGATCGCCGATGCTGAAAGGGGTCTACCGCCGGGAAGAGATCTACAGGGGTCGCTATGTCTCCCTGGCGCCGGATCTCCTGCTCGACTTCAACTTGCGAAACGGCTACTCGGTTTCCTGCCTCCGAACCGCTCCGCAAGGGGAAGAGGGAAGCGTCCGTCTCCTCTCTCCCGGCGAGTACATGGGCGCGAAGGACGCGGGCATGAATGGTTCTCATAGACCGGGCGGTGTGCTTCTTGCCGCGGGACCCACGATTAGCGCCGGCGCCATGCCTGATCGCGCCTGGATCGGTGACGTGGCACCGACGGCGCTCGGGCTGCTCGGACACGTGGCCCCCGCCGCGATGGAGGGGCGCGATTTCCTGCGACCCCGGGAGCGGACCGAATGAAGAGGTGGTTGGCGAGGCTCCTTCTTCTGTTTGTGAGTATCGGACTCGCCTTCGTTGTGACAGAGTTCACGCTGCGGACCTTCGCGCCACAGCCGCTGAACGTGCTTCGCATGCGACCGGACAGGATCCTCCTGCATGTGCCCAATCTCGACATTATCCTGACCGGGGCCGAGTTCCGCACGCGTGTGCGGACCAATTCCGCGGGTCTTCGCGATGTCGAGCGCCCTCGGCATAAGCCCGAAGGGGTCACGCGCATTCTCGTTCTCGGTGACTCGATGGTCGAGGGGCTTCAGGTGGAGCTCGAAGAGACGATGCCGAAGCGGCTCGAGACACTGCTCACGGAGGCCCTTCCCGGGAGATATTTCGACGTTATCAACGCCGGCGTCAGTGGATCGGCCGGACCGAAGGCGCGCCTTTTCTTGGAACGGGAGGGTCTCTCCTACGATCCGGATCTGCTTGTTGTCACCATCACGACCCGCAACGATGTGCAGGATGCGGCGGACACCCGGATAATCCCGCGCCCCATTGGTTATGATCTGAGAGTTTATCTGCGCTCCCGGTTTCACCTTTACGGGCTCGTCGAAAAGGGGATTAACGCAACGCCTCGTTTGAGAAACGCCTTGGCAAAGCTGGGAATTCTTTCGCATGCACTCCCCGTGCCCGCGGCGGGAGGCGTTTCCGATGAGGTTAATCTTTACGACGAAAAGATGGAGCCCTACGAGAAGCTTGGCTACGAGCGGCTTTTCGAGGCCTACGACGCCATGATCGCGCTTTGCAGGCCCCGGAACATTCCGCTGCTCGCCGTCCTCATCCCCAGCTTTTACCAGGCAACGGGTTACGCCGCCGCCCTGGGAAACCCCAAGTGGGTGGGCGCCATCGTCAAGAACGATCGGGCGGTTCAGGATAGGCATCTCGCATTCTTCGATGAGCGCGGCATCGAGGCGCTCGATCTGCTCCCCGGGATGCGGCGGAACGCCGAGGCATACTATCTCCCGAGGGATCGGCACTTCACCGTCGCGGGGAACGCGTTCGCCGCGGAACAAACGGCTCGGGCGATCGTCGAGATGGGTCTTCTCGCGCAAAAAGCTGCATCCCCGTTACCTGGGCGGTGATCGGGGAGGAAGGGGGATGATGGAATGGCAGAGGTGGTGACGCTGGCGAGGCTGGCAGTTCCGAAGGGTATTCCCGACTCGCCCGCCATGATACACGGCGGCCTGGTTTTCACCGCTGGTCTCGGGCCGGTCGATCCGGCGACGGGCGAGATAAAACTCGCGAGCTTCGAGGAGGAAGCGCGGATGTCGCTCGATCACCTCCGGGCGGTCCTCGAAGGAGCGGGGTCGTCTCTCAACCGCGTTCTCAAGGTGACGGTTTATCTGCAGGACATCCGCGACTACCGCGCCTGGAACGAGATTTACGGGGAGTACTTCAACGCGCCTCATCCTCCCCGAACCTGCGCCCAGACAGCGAACATGCCCTTCGACGTGCGGGTGCAGGTAGAGGCGATCGCGCACATTTGACGGGGTGATGGCGCCGGTGGGCGTCATCACCCGGCCTGGATGCCATGCGAATTCTGACCGTTGCGGCCTGCGCGTTTCCCACCCGTCAGGGATCGCAGCTCCTCATCCGGAAGTCCGCGGAAGCGCTCTCTGCGCTCGGGCACGAGGTGCGTATCGCAACGTACGCCGGCGGGGAGGAGATCCCCTGTCGGGTTCCGGTTCTTCGCGGACCGCGGCTGCCCGGGGCGGATCGGCTGCGCGCCGGCCCGTCGCTCGCCAAACCCGTGCTTGACGCGGCGATGTTGGGCCAGGTGATCCGTCTATTGCGTACCTTCCGTCCGCACGTGATTCACGCCCATAACGTGGAGGGAGCCTTCGTGTCCGTCCTGGCGGCGCCCACTCTCCCGGTCGTTTATCACGCACACGCGCTCCTCGAAGAAGAGCTTCCCGGCTATTTCCCTCGCGCCCTCGCGGCGCTCGCGGAGCGCGGGGGCGCGGCGGCGGATCGTTTCGTCCTACGGCGCGCGGCCGCCGTCATTGCCCTGACCGACGCGGCGCGCGATGCCTTCATCGTGCGGGAGGTGCCGACCCCGAAAGTGCATCTGATCCCGCCCGGCGTGGAAGTGCCCGCGCTCGATCGCGAAGCCGGGGAGGTGTTGCGAGCCCGGCTGGTGCGGAAGGGAGAAGCGCTGGTGGTGTATGCGGGGAACGCCGATGCCTACCAGGGACTCGATACGTTTCTTGAAGCCGCCGCGCTTCTCGCCGCAAAGAGCCCCGTCCGGTTCGTCTTCGCGCTGCCCGGCGGCGCCCGGGATCTGCCCCTCGCGGCAGCGGCGCGGGGACTCTCAGAGCGGGTGGTCTTTCTCGATGCCAGCTGGAAGGAGACGGCGTCCCTCCTTGCGGTTTGCGACGCCGCCGTCGTTCCACGCGCCGGCCCCTATGGTTTTCCCATGAAGCTTCTGAACATCTTGGCGCTGGGCGCACCTGCGATCGTTCATCGCGCCAGCGCCCATGGTCTGGTGGATGGCGAAAGTGCGCTCCTTGCCGACGACGCGCGGGGCTTTGCCCGCGCGATTTCGGCTGTACTCACCGATCAATCCCGTGCGCGGGCCATCGGCGACGCCGGGCGGCGCCATGCGTGCAAGCATCACAGCTGGGACGACATTGCGCCGCGCATCGAGGCGGTGCTGGCGAAGGCGGCCGGCGCGGGCTAGCGTTGGCCGGCGCTCTGAAACGGGTCCGAACCCATGCCTCTCCCCGGGACGATCACGGGAGGGGGGCGGAATGGGTGAGGGCCTAGGTGCGTTGGCGAGAAGGCGAGGGCGGGGTTTGGCGCGTGAAAACAGTCTTTCGGAATTTCTGAGCGCGGCATTCGGCGCCGAAGGGCCCGTGCGCCTCTCCGGCCTTGCCGGCGCGGGAGCCGCCTATCTGGCCGCGCGGGCGCTTTCAGATTCCCGAGCCGCAGGCGTTTCTCCGCTGCTCGCGGTTTTTCCCGATGCGACGCGCGCAGCCTCCTTTACGCGCGACCTGCGTTTTTTTGCCGGGGAGGCGGGCCTTCGGGGCGCCGCGTCGCGTATCCTCTATCTCCCTCCGTGGGAGATTCTTCCCTACGATCGCCTCTCCCCCCATCGGGGAACGTCCTTCGAGCGCCTTGCTGCCCTCGGCCGAATGTCGATGCCGCCGCCCACGCCCCAGGGCCCCGCCGCCGGAGTCCTCGCCCTGGTGACCGATGCGCGATCGCTCGCCCAGCGGGTCATGGCCCCGGAGGTCCTACGGGAGGCCGCCTTCGATCTGGAAGTGGGCAGCGAGATCGATCGGGATGCCTTGCTGGAGCGGCTCGTAACGCTCGGCTACAGCGGCGGACCGCTCGCGGAGACGAGAGGCGAGTTCAGTGCGCGGGGCGGTCTGGTGGACGTTTTTCCCATTGACGCCGCCGTGCCGTTGCGGATTGAACTGGACGGCGATCGCATCGAGCGCATCCGTCCCTACGATCCCGAAACCCAGCGAAGCATCTCCGAACGCACCCGCGGGAGGGGCGAAATGTCCCTTCAGCGCGTCCAGATCCTGCCCGCCCGGGAGATCATCCTGGACAGACACATCGTCGCCCGGTCAAAGGAAGCTGTGCGCGCGCGCCTCGCGGAGCTCGGATTTCCTCTCGAGCAGCGTGTGGAGCTTCTCTCGGATCTCGAGCGCGGGATCTACCATCCCGGTGTCGAGTTCCTCCTTCCGCTCCTGGAACCGGCCCCCGTTCCTCTCACCGCGTACCTCGGACCGCGCTTCCTGACCTGGCTCGTCGAGAAAGAGGAGATCATCGCGGCGTTGGATTCGTTTCATGAGGAGATTGCGCGCGGCCTGGAGCGCACGCGGGAGAGCCGCCATTTCCACGTCGAGCCCGACACCCTCTGGCGACGAGCGCAGGAGGTGCTGCCGGAGCTTGCGCGGAACCGTGTCGAGATTGGGGCGCTTCAGCTCGACGAAAGCGCGCTCACCGCCGAAGGCGATGGGAAGCCTCCATCCCTCCGTTTGTCTTTTGAGGGGAACCAGGATCTGCGCTCCAGGCTTGAAGCGAGCAACACGAAACATCACCCCCTGGCGCCCCTCGTCCACGCCATCAAGGCGTGGCGGGGCGAGGGGCACTCGGTGTTTCTGGTGTGTGGTTCGACGGGAAGCGGTGATCGCCTGCACCGGCTGCTTGAGAGCTACCGCATCGCGCTTCCTCTGTGGACAGAGGGCTCACCCGACGGAATTGTCCCCCGGGGCGGTCCGGATGCCGGAGGACTCACCGCGCCACGCGCAGGAATTATCGTGGGAGAACTCTCGTCCGGTTTTCATCTCCCCCAGGAGCGAATTGCCTTTGTCACGGAAGCGGAGATCTTCGGTCCCCGCCGCCGGTTGCGGGGACCCGCCGCGAGGCGCAAAGAGGTCGCCGAAACTTTCACCACACGCCTCGAGGATCTGAAGCCCGGCGATCATCTCGTTCACCGGGATCATGGCGTTGCGCGGTATCATGGGCTTGTTCATCTCCTTGTCGGCGAGGAGGAAGGAGACTTCCTTCAGCTCGAGTTTGCCGGGCAGGATCGGCTTTACCTTCCGATTCGCCGCGTGCATCTCGTGCAGCGTTACGTCGGCGCCGCCGAAGCGACGCCCCGGCTCGATCGACTCGGCAGCGCCATCTGGGCTCGCGCGAAGGGGAAGGCATCGCAGGCGGTGCGCGCAATGGCGCGGGAGCTGCTGGAAATTCATGCGGCGCGTCAGGTCATGCGGCGAAAGCCTCTCAGCCAGAGCGCGGAGGGATGGGAGCAATTCGAAGCGCGTTTCCCCTACGAGGAGACACCCGATCAACAGAGCGCCATCGAGGAGACGCTTGCCGATCTCAGGAAGCCCCACCCCATGGATCGCCTTGTTTGCGGCGACGTCGGCTACGGGAAAACGGAAATCGCGATGCGCGCCGCCTTTCAGGTCGTCTCGGAAGGAAAACAGGTCGCCCTGCTCGTCCCCACCACGGTACTTGCCCTTCAGCACTACCAGACCTTCAGTGAGCGGTTCAAAGACCATCCGGTCATCATCGAAGAGCTTTCCCGGTTCAAGTCGCCCAAGGCGCAAAGGGATATCGTCTCGCGGCTGGCCGAAGGGAAGGTCGACATCGTCGTGGGGACGCATCGCGTGCTCGGAAAGGACGTTTCCTTCAAGAACCTCGGCCTGTTCGTGATCGACGAGGAGCAACGCTTCGGGGTCCGGCACAAGGAACAGATCAAACAGATGCGCAAGCTCGTTGACGTGCTCACGCTAACGGCCACGCCCATCCCTCGCACGCTTCACATGGGACTTCTTGGGCTGCGCGATCTGTCGCTGATCAACACACCGCCGGAAGACCGGCTGGCGATACGCACTTTCGTGATGCACTGGGACGGCGCAGAAGCGGCCGAGGCAATCCGCAGGGAGCTCGCGCGGGGCGGGCAGGTCTTCTTCGTCCATAATCGGGTCAGGACAATCGCCGAGACCGCCGCCATGGTGAAGCGACTCGTCCCCGAGGCGAAGATAGTGGTAGCCCACGGTCAGATGCGGGAGCGGCAGCTGGAACGTGTGATGCTTGCCTTTCAGAAGGGAGCGGCCGATGTGCTCGTGTCAACTTCCATCATCGAGAACGGACTCGATCTACCGAACGTAAACACGCTTCTCGTTGACCGTGCCGACCGGTTCGGTCTCGCACAGCTCTATCAAATGCGGGGGCGGGTGGGACGGAGCGCCCACCGGGCCTATGCCTACTTATTCATTCCCAGGGCCGCTTCCCTGTCCCGGGACGCGCGCAAGCGCCTCGCGGCGCTGCAGGAACTCGTCGAGCTGGGTTCGGCCTTCAAGCTGGCGGCCCACGATCTCGAAATCCGCGGCGCCGGAAATCTTCTTGGGGCCAACCAGTCGGGCCACATCGCCGCGGTGGGCTACGAGATGTTCACGGAACTGCTTGAACGGGCCGTTCGGGAAATGAGCGGCCAGCCCCTCGAGGAAGAGATCGATGTCGAGATCGATCTCAAGATACCCGCCTTCATTCCAGAGGGCTTCGTGAGCGACACCAGCCAGCGCCTCGCGATCTACCGGCGTCTCTCGCTGGCCCGGAGCGACGAAGACGTGGCCGACGTCGAGTGGGACGTGAGAGATCGCTACGGCGCGCTTCCCGATGAGGCCCTCTACCTCATCGAGGCTGTGCGTGTGCGGCTCCTCGCACGGGCCCTCCGGGTGAAGGCGATCGAGCGGAAGCAGCGCGAGTTACTGATCACGTGGAGCGACGCGGCGTGTGTCGATCCGAACCGCGTCGTTGCGATGGTGGCCGAATCAGAGGGCGAGATCCGGCTGCTGCCCGACAATCGCCTGAGGCTGTACATGGCGGGAAAGACCCCGAAAACGGTGCTGGAATCGGCCAGAAATGTGTTGCAAAGACTGGGGTAGGTTGATAGGGTCAGCGCCTCGCGCCCCGTCTTCCACCCACTTATTCCAATACCACCCATTTCCCAGAGGAACACCCATGCATCAATACGACCGTGTCATCCCTGTGGCCCTTCTTGCCCTGGTTCTCTCTCTCTCGCTTCCGGCCTGTGGTGGCAGTGACGGAGAAGAGCGTGAGCAGACCTCCCGCATCGAGGGAGAGAGTGAAGTACTCGCCACCTTCGCGGGCGGGGAGCTTACGCTGGAGGAGTTCAAGGCCGAGGCCGACAAGCTCCCGCCGCAGGTCAAGCCCATGCTGACTTCCCCGGAACGCCGCAGGCAGTATCTTGAGAATCTCATCGTCAGCAAGCTCCTCATCGAAGACGCGAGGAGCAGGGGGGTCGATAAGGATAAGGAGATCCGCGTCCAGGTTGAGGAGACGGAGAACCGGCTGATCCTGCAAAGGGCCTACCGGGATCTCCAGGATTCCGTGACCATCACGGACGAGGACGTGGCGGCTCAGTATAACGAGAATCCGGACGCCTACTCGACTTCTGAGGTTCGTGCGAGCCACATCCTCGTAGAGGATGAAGCAATCGCCGAGGATCTTCTGAAGCGGCTCAAGGAGAACCCGGATGGCTTCGCGCAGCTCGCGAAGGATCTTTCGAAAGACCCCGCCACGGGCGCCAGGGGGGGGGACCTCGGGTTCTTCG
>CBDUXZ010000046.1:0-9222 GCA_965371325.1 uncultured bacterium
GAGACGCTCCCCGGGAGGGCGCGGCGTGACGGACTTCCTCGAGAGCGTCTACGCGGCGAGCCCCGCCTGGCTGCAGAGCCTTGGGCTGAACGCATACGGATGGAGAATCCGCCGCGAGCGCTTCAACGCTGAATACGATCGCTGGCAGGAGATCATGTCCGCGAACGAGCAGCGCTCCGCGGAAGAGATCAAAGCCCTCCAGGATGAGTCTGTTCACGCCCTCGTGTCGCACGCTTTCCGGAACGTTCCCTACTACAGCGAGATTATGCGCGAGCGCGGACTCACCCCTGGGGACATCCGCACCGTCGCCGATCTCCAGCGGCTGCCCATCCTGACCAAGGATCACCTGCGGACCCGATTCCAGGATCTGATATCGCGGGAGTACCGCGCGCGCGATCTCAGGATGGGAAACTCTTCGGGAACGACCGGCTCGCCGGTGACCGTGCTCTGGGACCGGCGGGTGGACATAGCGAACAATGCGGCCCACTGGCGCACGCGGCGATGGGCCGGCTTCTCCTTCGGCGAACCCTACGCGAGCCTGCTCGGTCGCACGATCGTCCCCATCAAGCGCGGGCGTCCCCCCTATTGGCGCTGGAATGCGTTCTGGAAGCAGCTCCTTCTCTCCTCGTTCCATCTTCACGAGAAGAACCTTCCCCTCTATATCGAGGCGATGGCCAGGCGGAAGATCCGTTTTCTCGACGCCTATCCCAGCACGGGCTACGTCCTGGCCCGCTTCCTGGTCGAGTCGGGGCAGACTTTTCCCCTGAAGGCCGTGGTCCTTTCTTCAGAAACCCTGCTCCCCTTTCAGCGCGAGACGATTGAGCAGGCCTTTGCCTGTCGCATCTTCGATATCTACAGCCTCGCCGAGCGCGTCATCTTCTCCGGCGAGTGCGGGCGGCACGACGGCCTGCACCTCCAGCCCGAGTACGGCGCCGTCGAAATTGTGGACGAGAAGGGTGAACCGGCGCCTCCCGGCGCGCACGGACGCGTGATTGCGACGGGGCTCGAGAACTACGGGATGCCCCTCATCCGGTACGAGGTCGGCGACGTAAGCGCACTCATGCCCGACCCCTGCGGGTGCGGCATGCCGCTCGAGCGAATGGCGCCGGTCACGACCAAGGCGGAGGACATCGTGGTGACGCCGGAAGGGCGCTTTATCTCCTCTTCGACGCTCACGCATCCCTTCAAACCGATGGTGAACGTGGAGAAGAGCCAGATCTTCCAGGAGCGACCCGAACGCGTGATCGTGAAAATCGTAAGGCGCCCGGCCTATACCGATGCCGACACCAGCCGGCTCGTCGGCGCCCTCGCGGAGCGGCTCGGGCCCTCCGTGGCCATCGACGTGGAGTTTGTCGAGGACATCCCGCGGGGCCCGGGCGGAAAATACCGGTGGGTGGTTTCGAAAGTCCCCCTCCAATTCGGCGCTTCGCGCCAGGGAAACTTGTATGAGCTGAAATAGTGGGGTCAGACCCCATTATTCCAGCTCATACGCCGTTCATTGACAGCGGTCGGGGGGCGGTGTAAAAATCAGTTCGGCCTTGCAGCAAGGCTTGTCCTGCAGAGGGGCGGAGGCAAGCGGCCCGCCACCCGTTTGATCCGCGCCCGCCGAATTTATCCTGCCGAGTTCGAAGATCCGTATTAGCTTTACCCTTTCGCCCCCGGCGTCCTGGTTGCCACAGGCGAGGGGGTCGCGTTCCGGCCCGGGAGGCCAGAGAGGAGTCCCCCCCATGGCTGTCCGCCGAGCGATCCTTTCCGTTTCCGACAAGCGCGGCCTCGTCGATTTTGCACGGGGCCTCGTGGAGATGGGCGTCTCCCTCATGGCGTCCGGGGGAACAGCGACGGCCCTCCGGGATGCGGGCCTCGAAGTCCAGGGTATCTCCGATTACACGGGCTTCCCGGAGATGCTCGACGGACGGGTGAAAACGCTCCACCCGAAAATCCACGGCGGCCTCCTCGGCCTTCGCGACAATCCCAGTCACACCCGCACCATGTCGGAACAGGGCATCACGCCCATAGACCTCCTGGCCGTGAATCTCTATCCCTTCGAGAAGGCCGTTGCCCACCCGGACGTGCGGCTCGAAGAGGCCATCGAGAAGATCGACATCGGAGGCTCGTCGCTCCTGCGATCCGCCGCCAAGAACCACCGGAGCGTCACGGTTGTCGTCGACCCGGGCGACTACCCCCGCATCCTTGAAGAGATCAAGACCGCGGGGGGGGAAGTCAGTGAGGCGACGCGGCGGGAGCTGGCGGCCAAGGCCTTCGCGCATACCTCGCGCTACGACGGTGTCATCGCGACCTATCTCGATCGAGCATTCGGCAACGCGGCCGCGCGCGAGAGCGCTTCAGGCTCCTGCGATCCGTTGCCCCAGACGCTCCTCGTATCTCTCCGCAAGGCCGCCGATCTCCGCTACGGCGAAAATCCGCACCAGCGTGCCGCCCTTTACGGCGAATTCCTGAATCGCGTCATCCCACTTCACGGGAAAGAGCTCTCCTTCAACAACGTTGTGGATGCGAACGCAGCTGTGGAACTCATCGCGGAGTTCGAGGAACCGACGGTCGCCATCATCAAGCACACGAATCCCTGCGGGGTGGGCAGTGCCGAAACGCTCCTCGACGCCTACCGCAAGGCCTTCGAGACCGACACGCAGTCCCCCTTCGGCGGTATTATCACGATGAACCGGAGTCTCGACATGGCGGCGGCCAAGGCGATGGACGAGATCTTCACCGAGTTGATCATCGCCCCCGATTTCGAAGAGGGCGTTCTCGATTTTCTCTTCAAGAAGAAGAACCGGCGCCTGCTCAGGGTGGCCGCCGCTTCCCCGTTGTCCGGGGAGCTCGACTGGAAGCGGGTGGCGGGCGGCGTGCTGGTGCAGGACCGTGATGGCGTTCGCGAGTCGCCGGATGGATGGAAGGTGGTCAGCCGGCGCCAGCCCACAAAGGAAGAGGAGCGCGCGCTGCTTTTCGCCTGGTGCGTGGCCAAGCACGTGAAGTCGAACGCGATTGTCTACGCGCGCGCCGATCGGACCCTCGGAGTCGGCGCGGGGCAGATGTCACGCATCGACTCCGCGGAGATCGCCGCGTCAAAGGCGGCCAAGGCGGGCCTCGGGCTTGCCGGCTGCGCGGTTGCCAGCGACGCCTTCTTCCCTTTTCGCGACTCCGTCGATGCGATGGCGAAAACCGGCGCCTCCTGCGTTATCCACCCCGGAGGCTCGGTGCGCGACGAAGAGGTCATCGCCTCGGCGAACGATCACGGACTGGCGATGGTGTTCACGGGGCGACGGCACTTCAGGCACTAACGAAGATGCGGAGGTCATCGCATGCGCGCCGCTACCTACAACGGCCGTCGTGACGTCAGGCTTGAAACAGTCGCCGATCCGAAGATCGAATCGCCCGACGATGTGATCCTGACAATCACCTCCTCCGCGATCAGCGCGTCCGAGGTCGAGCTCTACTACAGGCACGGGGTTGACTACGTTCCCATCGGGACGGTGCTCGGACACGAATACGTCGGTATTGTCGAGGAGGTGGGGAAGAGCGTCATGCGCGTGCGGAAGGGCGATCGCGTGATCGGAGCCCCCAATCCGAGTTGCGGCGCCTGTCGGGAATGTCGCGCCAAGCTCTATAGCCAGTGCCGGGTGACGAGGGGAGCGACGTTCGGAGGGACGCTTTCGGGATCCCACGCCGAGGCGATGCGCGTCCCCTTCGGAGACAAAACCCTGGCGCGTGTGCCGCAGGATCTTTCGGATGAGCAGGTTGTGGGCATTGGCGATCAGTTCGCCGGGGCGCTTTACTTCGCCTCCCTCGGCGGAGATCTTCGCGGAAAGCCCGTCGGGGTTCTCGGGATGGGACTCCTGGGCCTGATGGCGGTAACGGCGCTCCGCCTTCTGGATGCGGATCCGGTTATCGCCATCGACGTAATCCCCGAGCGGCTCGCAAGGGCGGAGGGCCTGGGGGCGGTGCCCGTCGACGCTCGAACAGAACGGGTGGGACGGCGGATGCGGGAGCTTTCAGACGGGGTCGGCGTCGATTTCGTGATCGACGCCTCTTCCGACGCGCTTGCGCTCACCCTTGGTGTGGGCGGAATGGCGCCCGGCGGCACGCTCGTTCTGGGGGGGACGCGGGTGGAGGATCCACTTCCCCTGCCCGCGGCAACACGCTGGAAGAACATTCGCGTCTTCCCGGCCATGCCGCAGAGTGCGGGGTGGATCCGGCTTGCCCTGCAATGGATCTCGGAGGGGAGGCTCGATCTTGCCTCTTTTGCGACCGACAAGTTGCCCCTCGAAGACGCACCAGCCGGATTCCTCCGGCTCGATCGGTCGCCGCTTTTCGGTTTCGAGGAAGATTACAACCCCGTCGCCGAGTCGTGTCTCATGGTGACGCTGCAACCGTAATGCCCCCGTACGCGCGGAGAAGGCTTCGTTGAAAGTTCTGATTGTCGGCGGCGGTGGCCGCGAGCACGCCCTCGCGTGGAAGATTGCCGGCTCTCCCCTGGCGGAGAAGATATGGGCCGCGCCGGGCAACGCGGGGATTGCCGACGTGGCGGAGTGCCTGTCGATCTCGGCGGGGGACATTGACGGTCTCCTCGCGTTCGCGAAGAGAGAACGGCCCGACCTTACGGTGATAGGACCGGAAGCGCCCCTCGTCGGAGGCGTCGTTGATCGTTTCGAGGAGGCTGGGTTCTGCATCTTCGGCCCCCGCGCACAGGCGGCGCAGATCGAAGGAAGCAAGGCGTTTGCCAAGGAGATCATGGAGCGGCACGGCATTCCAACGGCCGGCTATGAGACGTTCGAGGCTGCCGATGCCGCCCTTGCCTGGCTTCGCGAACAGAGGCCGCCCATCGTCGTGAAGGCGGACGGTCTGGCCGCCGGCAAGGGCGTTTTCGTTGCCGAGACCCTGGAAGCGGCCGAGAGCGCGGTGAGCGAGATCATGCGCGATCGCAGACTGGGCGAGGCGGGCGCGCGGGTGGTTATTGAAGAGTTTCTCGAGGGCGAAGAAGCGAGCTTCATCGCCCTGACGGATGGGCGGAAGATCGTGCCCCTCGCCTCGAGCCAGGATCACAAGCGTCTTCTGGAGGGCGATCGGGGCCCCAACACGGGCGGGATGGGCGCTTACTCGCCTGCGCCGATCGTGAGCCCTGAAATTCACGATAAGATCATGAACCAGGTCATGAAGCCCCTGGTGGAGGCGCTGGCGAAGGAGGGAACCCCTTACCGGGGGGTCCTCTACGCGGGCCTTATGATCAGGGGCGGCGAGATCTCGGTGCTCGAGATCAACGCGCGCTTCGGCGATCCCGAGGCGCAGCCGCTGCTGGCCCGGATGACGGGCGATCTTCTCCCCCTTCTCAAGGCGGTGGCGGATGGCGACCTGGGAGATCACACTTTCACCTGGGACCCCCGTCCGGCCGTCTGCGTGGTGATGGCGGCCGAGGGGTATCCGGCCTCTTCGAAGAAGGGGGCGGCGATCGCGGGGCTCGCGGACGCCTCTTCGATGAAAGACGTCCTTGTCTTTCACGCCGGCACGAAGCGCGCGGGGGAGGGCACCGTGGTCTCGGGCGGCCGTGTGCTCGGGGTAACGGCGCTCGGCGACGACCTGGCCGAGGCGCGTGATCGCGCCTATGAGGCGGTGGATAGAATTCGATGGGACGGCGCCCAGTTCCGCCGTGACATTGCGCATCGCGCCCTTGGAAGGCGTCCTTAGAGAAGCGACCGGCACAAGCGCGCGTGCGCCGCGCCGTCCGGAACATGAGGGAGTATCCGATGGCGAAAAAGTCAGACAAGCGGAGCCCGAGGGTTCTCATCGTCGTGGGGAGCGACAGCGATCTCCCTGTCATCGACGAGGCGGTGAAGGTTCTTACCGAGTTCGACATTCCCCACGAAATTCATGTTTCGAGCGCCCACCGCGCGCCCAGGAAGACGATGGCGCTTACCGCTCGGGTCGAGAAGGAAGGAATTGAAGTCGTCATCGCGGGAGCGGGCCACGCGGCCCATCTTGCCGGCGTTCTGGCTGCCGAGCTGACAGTTCCCGTCATCGGCGTTCCCCTCGACTCCGGCCTTCTGCAGGGGCTCGACGCGCTCCTCTCCACCGTCATGATGCCGCCCGGCGTGCCTGTGGCCACGATGGCGGTTGGAAGAGGCGGCGCCCGCAACGCTGGTGTTCTGGCCGCGCAAATTCTTGCCCTCTCCGATCACGGCCTGCGCAAACGCATCGCCGAATACAAGGCAGCCATGGCCGACGTCGTCGAGCGGAAGGATCTCGCCCTGCAAAAGAGACGGAGCAAGGGGTGATCGCTGCGGCCGAGGAGGCAAAGGGGGAGGAGGTTCTCTCGCGGGGGGCCACCCTCGATAAAGTGGTCCGGGCGCTCACCCACGGCGGCCTCATCGCGTACCCGACGGAAACCGTCTACGGCCTCGGGGCGAATGCCGTTTCGGAAAGAGCGGTGGAACGCCTCTTCGCGGCGAAGGGCCGTCCCGGAGACGTGCCCATCGCTCTCATTATCGGCGACGTGGCGGATCTTGCCGGGCTCGTCGCCGAAATCTCCGACAGCGCGCGAAAGCTCATGAAAGCCTTCTGGCCGGGTCCGGCAACGCTCGTCTTCAATGCCACCCGGAAGATTCCCGAGCGCGTCACGGGTGGAACCGGAAAAGTGGGCGTGCGTGTGTCCGGCCATCCCGTTGCCGCCGCGATCGCGAAAGGTTGCGCTTTTCCGATTACCGCCACGAGCGCCAACCGGAGCGGCGGGGTGGAAGCCTCCTCTTCCGCCGAACTGGAACCCGCCATCCGTGAGGCGGTCGATCTCATCGTCGACGGAGGCCGGACGCCGGGGAAACCCCTATCGACCGTTCTCGATGTCACCGTGGAGCCGCCCCGAATCATTCGCTCCGGCAGCGTTTCCGAGGGTCAAATCAAGGCCGTGCTGGACGCCCCCGGGAGGGCGAGAAAGTGAAACTGCCCCGATGGCGCTGATCATCCCCTTCAGAGCACTCCGGTACAGCACCGACCGGATCCCCAATCTTGGCGAGGTTGTGGCGCCCCCCTACGACGTCATTGATGCGGAGGCGCAGGAAGCCCTCTACGCCCGAAGCCCCTACAACTGCGTGCACCTTATTCTTGCCAGAGGGGAGGATCGGTACGCGTGCGCGTCGGCCGATCTCGAAGCCTGGCGCCGCGAGGGGGTGCTTGTTCAGGATGCCGATCCCGGCTTTTACATCGTGGAGGATCGTTACCGGGTGCGCGGCGGCAAAGCGGGCGAGACGGAGCGTCGGAGGCTGGGGCTCGTGTGTCTCGCCAGGATCGAACCGCCCGACACAGGCGTTATTCTGCCCCACGAGCGGACCATGGCTGGCCCCCGGGAGGATCGCTTCCGGCTCATGCGCGCGGTTGATGCGCATCTGTCTCAGGTATTAATGCTCACGCCCGACAGCGACGGCCAATTTGAATCGCTCTGCGAGAAGGCTTTGGGCGAAAACGTGCTCGCCGACTTCGTTGGCGCCGAAGGAGCGCACCACCGCCTTGCGCGTGTGATCGATCCGGCGCTTGTAGGGGAGTTTCAGAAGACGATCCGTGATCGGCCGCTCCTCATCGCCGACGGGCATCACCGCTACGAGACGGCCCGGGCCTACCGCGACGCCCGGCGTGCGGAGACACCGGGTGACGGGGAGGGCTCAAAGCCCTATGACCACGTGATGATCCTCATCGCTTCCATGGATGATCCGGGGACGAGCGTGCTGGGCTATCACCGTGTGGTCCGCGAGACGGGCGTGGAATCGGGCGCGGTCCGGGAGCGGCTGGGTAAGGATTTCGCGATTACGAAAGTGGTCGGTCGGGACCGCGGGGAAGCCCATGGTGCGCTCCTGGGAGCGATGGAAAGGGCGGGAGAGACCGGGCACGCGGCCTTTGGACTTGCGCTTCGGGGGGAGGAAAACTTCTATCTGCTGAAACGGAAGCGCGATGCGAGCGCGCCGGCGCGCGAGCAGCTCGACGTTACGGTTCTCCACGGGGAAATCTTCGGGAAGATCCTCGGGATGACGGAGAAAGATTTCACGGAGCAGCGGCGCATCGACTACACGGCGGACCCGGAGCGTGCCCTGTCCCTCGTGACGGGCGGAACGCACGCCGCGGCCTTTCTCCTGAACCCCACCCCTCCCGCGGATGTCCTGGCCGTGGCGCAGGAGGGACACGTGATGCCTCAGAAGTCGACCTACTTTTATCCGAAGCTCCTCACCGGACTCACCTTCCATCTTATGGGTTCGGATACACCCTAGTTCGATTCGGAATGATCCCCCTCCCACCTTCGCAAGCCGCGCCGTTACCCGCGGCTCTTCCATCAGGCGGTGTCCAATCGATCAGTTCTTTGGAATCGTTACTTGCTTCGGTGGGGTAGTTTGTTCGGGGAGGGCCTCCTGGGAGGACCGGCCCTTTCGAGGCGCAGATCGAGATCGATGAGCGTTCCTTCGCCAAGTTGCTCGTTGAGACGGGAAAGAATGAGCGTTCTCATGTAGGTGAGCTGCTGGAGCCAGGTGTTGTGATCGACACGGACGCGCATGACGCGGTTCGAAATCCGATCAGGCTGCGCGTGGAGCGCCACCTGCGGGCCGACGGTGTTGTCCCAGATTTCAAACGCGCGATGGGTGCGGATGCCCTGCGTGAGTCCCAGCCGGTTTAGCGTCCCCTCCAGGACCTCGCCGGCCTTCTTGAAACGCCTGATTCTCTTAGGCTGCACCGCCACACGCTCCCCATGCAAAACTCACGCTCAGCCTTGGCAAGCCGTAATCTTCTCATAAACTGTATCAAAGGTATGCGCCCCCTGTCATTGCGGGGAAGGTCGGCGACGAAGCAATCCCGTGATTGAAAAATCGGGACGGTCCCCTTTTCCCCTTCCCCCTGGTTCGCCGCGTTGCTGGAAGCGTTTCCGAAAAAGGGGAGCCTCCCTTCAGTCGTTGACAGGGTGGGGCTTTCGGCGTAAATTCCCGCAGTCCCGCGTGTCCTTTCGGGAGGATCGCGCCAACGCCCCGAACTTAAAGGGATTTCCAATCTAAGGACCGGCCAACGTATGCTCGACACGCTTTCGGACAAGCTCGCGGGCACATTCAAGAAGCTACGGGGGCTCGGGAAGATCCGGGAGTCGAACATCCTGGAGGCGGTCGGCGAGGTGCGCATGAGCCTCCTCGAGGCCGACGTTCACTTCAAGGTGGCCCGCGCCTTCACGGATGAGGTCCAGGAAAG
>CBDUXZ010000047.1:0-9157 GCA_965371325.1 uncultured bacterium
TCTCGGGGAGCGGGGCGCCGGCATGACGCGGGCGATAGTGCTCCTCGATGGCCTGGGCGACCTCGGGAGACTCTCCATCCGCGAGGGCGTACTCACGGCCCATGACGCCCTGGAGATCCGGGAACTCACCGACCATGTGGGTTACCAGATCCGCTTTACAAAGATGGGCGGCGCGTTTCGCGGCCTCGCGAACCGTTGCCGCTTCGCCCAGGGTTTCCGCGAGAGGCCCGACAAGCTTTTCGAGTCGCTCGACCTTGTCGCGAACCGAGCCGAGCTTGACGTGAAGGAGCACATCGCGAAGCGCGTCAACACGCGCATCGAGGCGCTCCTTCCGGTCCTCGTCGAAGAAGAAGCGCGCGTCTGCAAGGCGGGCCCGGAGGACCCGCTCGTTTCCGTGGGCCACCACCTCGTGGTGCTTGGGCGCCACGTTGAGCACGGCTATGAAATACGGAAGAAGATCGCCTTTGGCATTCTCGACCGAGAAGTAGTACTGGTGCTTGCGCATCGCGTCCACGAGAACTTCGCGGGGGAGATCGAGGAAGGCGGCGTCGAACCCGCCGCGGACGGTCGAAGGGAGTTCCACGAGAAACGTCACCAGCTCGAGCAACGCGGGGTCCCGGACCGGCGTGCCGTCCACGGTGGCGGCCCAGGCATGCACCTCACTCTCTATCCGGGAGCGCCGCTCGTCCGGGTCCACGATCACGTTGTGCGTGGCCAGGGTCTCGGCATAATCCTCCGCGGATCCGATCTTCACGTCACCGGGATGAATGAAACGGTGCCCCCGGCTGTGGTTTCCACTCGATACACCCCCAAGGCTGAAGGGTATGACACCGTGGCCAAGCAAAGCGACGATCCAGTGAATGGGGCGCGCGAAGCGGAAGTCCCCCTCCCCCCAGCGCATGGTCTTGGGGAAGCGGATGCCGGAAATCGTCTCCGGAAGAATCCGCGAGAGAATATCGACTGTTGCGACGCCGCCCGTCTTTTTCCGGACGGCGACGTATTCCCCTTTCCCGGTCCGCTCTCGCAGGAGATCGCCGACTTCCACGCCGTGCTTCCGCGCGAAGCCCGACGCCGCCTTGGTGGGTTTCCCGTCGCGGTCAAAGGCCGCGAGCACCGGGGGCCCCAGGAGAACTTCCGTCCCCTCGGGCTGCCGATCGGGCAGATCTTCCGCAATGACCGCCATCCGCCGCGGCGTCCCGAGCACTCGGAGCTTCGCTGCCGGAATGCCGGAAGCCTCGAGCTTTTCCGAGAGGAGGGCGCGCAGCTCCTCGAGCGCCCCGGGGAGAAACGACGCGGGAATCTCCTCGGTCCCCACCTCGAGAAGCAGCACCTTGCTCATGACGACTCACCCCGCGCGCCTGCCCCGGGCTCATCCCCGGCCGGGAACGCTTCGGGCTCCACCGCCTCGAGGTGGGCACGCGCACAACCCCCGGCGAGCGCCCTCACGCGTGCGATCATCCCGGTTCGCTGGGTCACCGAAATAGCGCCCCGGGCATCCAGCAGATTGAAGGTGTGGGAGCATTTCAGGCAGTAATCGTAGGCGGGCCGCACCAGGCCCGCGGCGAGCTGCGCCCGGCATTCGGCCTCGAAGGAATCAAAGAGCCCGAAAAGCATCTGCACGTCGGCCGTCTCGAAGTTGTACCTGGAATACTCCCGCTCCGTCTGCATGTGAATATCACGGTACTGCACGCCCTCCGTCCATTCGAGATCGAAGACGTTATCGACTTCCTGGAGGTACATGGCGATGCGTTCGAGTCCGTAGGTGAGTTCCACCGATACCGGCGAGAGATCGAATCCCCCCACCTGCTGAAAATACGTGAACTGGGTGACCTCCATCCCGTCGAGCCAGACCTCCCACCCCAGCCCCCAGGCGCCCAGCGTGGGGCTCTCCCAATCGTCCTCGACAAACCGGATGTCATGGGCCAGGGGATCGATACCCAGGTGCTCGAGACTCTGGAGGTAGACGTCCTGCACATCGGACGGCGACGGTTTCAGGATCACCTGATATTGATAGTAATGCTGGAGGCGGTTGGGGTTTTCTCCGTAGCGGCCGTCGGTCGGACGGCGGGAGGGCTGGCTGTAGGCCGCCCGCCAGGGGCTTCGCCCGAGCACACCCAGGAAGGTGGCCGGATGAAAAGTGCCCGCACCCACCTCCACATCATACGGCTGAAGGATTACGCAGTTCCGCTCTGCCCAGAACTGCTGCAGGGCGAGCACCAGGGACTGAAACGTCATTGGGAACTCGGCTGGACGGGTGAGAACCGGGTCGGCCTGGCGCCGTGGCATCTCGCGCTCAGGCGGCCGCCCCCGACGGCCAAAAAGCGATGTATCTTAGCGATGATAGGGAGTTTTTGTCAAGCGCCGACGGGACCAGGCGAGGAGCGGGCGCCCGCCGATGCCTCGTGCGTTTCGAGCCTGCGTGCCGTGTCGCGATCGAGGGCGTCCATGAAGCGTATCGCCCGCAGCTCGCGGCCGAGCTGCGCCTGGGCGAACTGATGCAGGACCCGGGAAGCTTCGGCACTGGCACGGGGGGTCCAGGCGAAGCGGGGGAGAATTTCTAGATCGGCGCGAACCCCCTGTGAGAGAAGTTTGAGTGTCGGAACGCCGACGGGAACGAGCTGCGGCTCGCCCGTGGCGCAAACCTCACAGAGCAGTCCGCCGCGCAGCACCGAGAAGGCCGGGCGCGCGATGCTGTCGATCCCCTTTTGGCACTGGACGCAGGCGAGAAGCTGGGGCTCGAAGCCCAGAAGCGAAAGCACGCGCGTCTCGAGAAGCCGGCTCACGCCGGCGATTCCGGATTTCCCTGCGGGGAGACGGTCAATGAGGGCCAGGGCGCGCAGCAGCGTGTCGAAGAGAGGACGGTGCGCCTCCCGCTCGCCCGTGGCCGTGGCAACGATCTCGCTAAGGAGAGAAGCCTCCGACAATTTGTCGAGGTCGGCGCGGATTCCCGGGAACTGATGTCTGAGGGAGGCGGATTCCACGCGAACAAGATCGGAGGTCTTCTTCTCAAAAAAACGCAGATCGACGCAGGAGAGAGGTTCGAGCGAACCGACGAAGCGTTTGAGGCTCCGCTTGGCCCCCTTCGCGATGCCCCTCAGGCGGCCGAAATCCCGGGTGAAAAAGTGGACGATGCGATCTGATTCGCCGAAGTCGGTCGACTTGAGAACGATCGCGGCTGTCTTTTGCCAGGCCATGTCCAGAGCATAGTGCCGCGAGGGGTTGCCCGCCACTCGCACTGCCGACAGCGCGCGCGGTCATCGCGCAGGCTCATCACCCGTCTCTTCCCCCGCGACTTGCCCCATCCGGCGAAGCCTCTCACGGACCGCATCAGCCTTGGCGGGGTCGCCCACCCAAAGCTTCAGAAATTACAGGTAGGCGGCCCGTGCTCCCACCCTGTCGCCACGCGCCTCGCGCAGCTTTCCGAGCCCCTCGTAAACATCCACCGTGAAAGGGTTCAGCCTCGAGGCCTCCGAGAGATCCGCCTCGGCGCCGGCATTGTCGCCGGCCACGCCGCGCGAACGACGTAGGCCATGGGAAACTTCGGCCGATCCCGAATAACGCCGTCAATGAGCGCGCGCGCCTCCGCCTGCTCTCCCCTGCGGGCGAGCTCCCAACCCAGGGTCCGCCGGGCCATCGCGGCCTCGGGATTAACAGTGAGCGCACGACGCCAGGCCTCCACAGCTTCATCCGTTCTCCCCGCCGCATTGAGGACAACGCCCAGGTTCGTCCAGGCTTCGTCATCCTCCGCGTCGAGGGCAAGGGCTTCCCGCAGGTCCGCCTCGGATCCCGGAAGATCTCCGCTCTTGAAACGGTAGCCGCTCCGGTTGATCCACGCGTGGAACGAGCCGGGATGCCGGCGCAGCTCGGCGTCCCACAACGACGCGCCGTCGCGCCACATGGGCATTCGGTCGAGGGCAAGGAGCGCCATGAACAGCGGCAGGAGCCAGATTGCGCGGCGCCCCCAGCCAGGCAGCCGCTGTGCGGCGGCGCCCAGAAACCAGGCGAGGGCAAACATCGCCGGGTAGAGGTAACGATCGGCCATGGGAATATTGAGGGGCACCCAGCCGAGAACCGGAATGAGGGGCGCCACGAACGCCCCCAGGACATGCCAGGGCTGGAGGGAGGAATTCCGAGCCCGCCAGGCGGCAACGGCCAGTGCGCCGATCAGGATGCACCCGGCGAAGAGCCGCGCGTCCCACGGGGTAGCCACGGGCGTCACCTCGTAGAGAACGGAAAGATCCGTGGGGACGAAGGCGTTGCGTAGATACGAGAGGACAATTCCCGGCGAGCCAAGCACGCTTCCAAGGGGTCCCAGCGCGCCATAGGGCTTCACGGCCTCGGCGCTGCTCTGCGCGAGAATCCCGACCCATGCGCCCGCCACCGCGATGAGCCCGAACGCGGTCCAGTGGCGAATTCCCAGCCGGCGGGACCGATCCCCGAGGGCGCGCTCGACGCAGAAGAAGATCCCCGGAAAGGCGATGGCCTGGGGCTTCGAAAGAACTGCACAAACAAAGAGAAGCACCGATGTGGCGTACCAACCCGCGCCCTCCCCGGCTTTCCGGCGATCGCGGAACGCGAGCAACGCCAGGAGGGAAGCGAGCCCGAAACCGGTGGCAAGCGCGGTCTTCGCCTGACTCACCCACGCGACGACTTCCACCTGCACGGGATGCGCGAGAAACAGGGCCGCCCCAAGCGCCGCGGATGAGCGTGAAAGTGAAAGCCGTCTCAGGAGAACGAAAACGAGCGCGGTGCAAACGGCGTGCAACAGGCCGTTGAGGGCGTGATAGGCCCAGGGTGCGTTCCCAACGGCTCCGTAGATCGCCGCATAGGAGAGAAGATGCAGGGGCGCGTAGTTCGCGTGGTAGAAGGTCGAGAAGAGCCCGCCGATTGCACCCGGGCCCTCAAAACGGATGAGCGGATTGGCCGAAACGTAGGTTTGATCGTCCCAGGCCATGAAATCGTAGGAGAGGGTGGGGAGGTAGAGCGCAGCGGCTGTGATTGCAAGGAGCAGCGCGACGCGGAAGTTCGAGTTTCCCATAACGCGCCCTACTCCCCCACGCGCCTGCCCAGGCGCTCGATGCGCTGGCGCACCGCATCGGCCTTCGCCAGGTCACCACCCCAGTAAACGAGAAAGCGAGTATAAGCCTCCCTTGCCCCCTGAACATCACCCCGCGCCTCCCTTATCCTTCCGAGCGCCTCGTGCGCCTCGGTAAGGAAGGCATCGAGCGTCGCAGCCAGGACGAGATCCGCTTCGGCGCCGACGGCGTCGCCCGTCCGCTGCCGGAGGGCGGCGCGATACAGATAGGCCATCGCAAAATCGGGGCGCTCCCCGATCACGGCTTCGATAAGGGCGCGCGCCTCCTCGTTTTCCCCCCGGCGACCGAGATCCCGCGCGATGAGAAGGCGGGGCCAGTCGGCTGTCGGTACGAGCGCCAGGGCGCGCCGCCAGGCCAGAACCGCCTCCTTCGGCTTCTCCTGGGCATTGAGGGTGAGGCCGAGATTGGTCCAGGCTTCATGGATCGACCCGTCCAGCGCGATCGCCTCTCGGAAGTCTGACTCAGCACCCTTTGAATCCCCCCTCTCGAAGCGGTAGGAGCCCCGGCCGATCCAGGCGTGGCTGGAACGGGGGTGAGCCTCGATCTCGGCTTCCCAGAGAGAACCGCCGTCATGCCAGAGCGGCATCCGCAGAAGTGAGAGGAGCGCCAGAAGAACGGGCGCGATCCAGAGCGCGGCCCTGAGGCTGGCGCGGGGGCGCAGTCCGCCCGTGGCCCCGCCGACGAGCAGGCCGACGGCAAGCATCGCCGGGTAGAGGTAGCGATCGGCCATCGGAATATTCAGCGGCACCCAGCCCAGCACCGGAACGAGCGGCGCAACAAAAGCGCCGAGGGCGTGCCAGGGGCGGGCGGCCGAGCGGCGGGCCCACCAGGCGCCGGTTCCGATCGCCGCCAGCACCAGCGCGGCGGCGAAAACCCTCGGCTCAGCGAGGGAGAGAACGGGCGACAGTTCATAGGCCACCGAGAGATCGATCGGGAAGAGCGCCTGCTTCAGGTAGCGAACGAGTATCACGAGTGACTGAAGTGCGTTCCCCAGGACGCCCATCGGACCATAGGCCTTCACGGCGCCCACGCTCGACTGCGCCAGGACCGAGACCCAGGTGCCCCCGATCGCCAGCGCGCCGTAGGGGATCCAGGCGGCCAATGGGAGACGTCGTGATCGATCAGCCATCGCCCGTTCGAGGCAGAAGAAAATCCCCGGGAACGCGATGGCCTGCGGCTTTGAGAGCATCGCGCAGGCAAACAGAAGGAGGGACGCGCCGTAGTAGCGGCTTGCGCCCGGGCGCATCTCCCGGTAGCGAAAGAGCAGCCGAAAGGAGGCGAAACCGAAGGCGGTCGCCAGGAGCGTCTTTGTCTGGCTCACCCAGGCAACGGCTTCGACCTGAACCGGATGAGCAAGGAAAAGCGCGGCCCCCAGCGCCGCGCCCGCGCGGGAAACGGCCAGGTCACGCAGAATTCTGAAGGCGAGGAAGGTGCAGAGCGCGTGCAGCGCCACGTTCACGGCATGGTAAACCCAGGGGGCCCCACCGAAGAGCGCATAGACAACGTTGTAGAGGAGCAGGGTCAGGGGCGTGTAATTGGCCAGATAGAAATGCGAGAAGAGCATTCCGATGGAACCCGATCCGAGGGTCCGGATCAGCGGGTTTTCGAGAACGTACAGCGGATCGTCCCACCCGGTGAAGCCGTAGGTGAGTGTGGCTGCGTACAGCGCCGCGGCCGATGTCGCGAGGAGAAGAGCGACCCGAAAGTCGGTGTATCTCATGGCGTAGGGGCCCGACTGAGGGGCTTGGGGAGAACGAGATGCGTGACGGCGTCATCCGGATCGGCGCAGGTAATCCGCTATCCCCGTCTGGAGACTCGGGTAGCCGTAGTGGAGCACTCTCCGCAGGGCCACCTCGGGTTTGTCCCCCGCCCCGATCCGTTCAAGGATGCTCCGAAGATGATAGAAGCTGTACTTCTCCGCAACATAGAGCACCGCCGCGTATGCCTGGGCGTAGGCGATGCGCGCGGCGTCTCCCGGCAACTTCAGAAACGACCCCTCGAGCCGCGAGAGCGGCACCAGGTCGACCCGCCGTAGCGTTCTCAAAAGGGCCCGCTTTCCTTCGTGCGCGGAGGGCTCCTTGTACTGCGCCAGGCCCTCGTTAAGCCACGTAGGGCAACGGCCACGCGTGATATGGTTCACCACCACGTGTGTATACTCGTGGAAGATGACGTTCTCTAGCTCTTCCGTTCGCTCATTAACGCCGCCGACGGGAATCCGAATCTTGCCGTCGTAAACCCCCCGCGACCAGTGAGGCGAGCCGCTGACCGACCGGAATTGCTCCTTGGTGTAGAGGATTACCACGACAGGATCGGCGGGAAAGTGGTGGAACTCGCCGCCGATGAGCGTGTAGGCTTCCTCGAGAATGGCGCTCACGACCGCGCCCACCGAGGCGTTCTCCGAGATGTCGAACTTGAGCCGAAAGTGCCCTGTATCGTTTGCCTGAAACCCCCGCTCGACCTTGTCCTCCTTTACCACGCGCTTCATCAGTTTCCGGGCTCTTGCGTTTTCGGGATTTTCGCGCAGCAGCGTCACGAGAACGTTCTTCGCGCGCACCAGTTCGTCACCCTGGTAAAGAAGTTGCGCCAGCGCCAACGCGGTATCCGCGTCGCCGGGAGAGAGCCGGTGGGCCTCATCGAAATCGCGAATGGCGGCATCGGTCTCCTTCAGACGAATTCGTGAGAACCCCGAACCCTTCAATGCCTCGACATTTTCGTCGTCGACCCCGAGCGCCTGATCAAACCGCCGCAGGGCTTCGTCGTACCGTTTCGCCTTCAGGTTTTCCCATCCGACGTGGGTAAGCACCTTGGAGAAATTGCGGGCGATGACGGGATTGTCGGGCAGTCTGAAATATGCGTCCTCGAGTTTCTCGAGGGCCCCCTCCGTATCGCCACGCTTGAAAAGGCTGACGCCGTCGTGATTGAGCAAGAGCGCCCTGGCATCCATCCCTTCCGGATTCGGCGCCGCCAGTTCTCCGGCCGATGGCGAGGCACCCTGGTGTCCGGCGGGGATGATGTAAGGATCATCGTCAAAGGCGCCGGCTGCGAGGGTGCGACTCCTCTCCGCCGTGGCGGCTTGCTGAATATCATGGGCGATGCTCGTCAGGTCGGGAAGAGCGGGAAGGTCCGGAAGCGCCCGGGAACCCGCTACCAGCAGGAGTAGCAACAGGATTGCCAGGAGAAGAACCGAGGCTCCCTGCATGGGCTGTGCGGAGGAGGACCTGCGTGAGGCGGGTTTGGCGGCGGGATGCTCCGCCGAATGTTTCTGAAACTCGCAAAATGCACAGCGTTCCACGCCCGGCCGAAGTTTCTCTCCACAAGAGCCGCAGCGGGGCCCGGTTTCATCTCTCATCCGCGTGTCCTCCACGGCCAGTTTATTCTCACGCGGCCGGACCCTGCAAGCGGCTCAATATCCGGGATTCTCAATCTCGGCGGACAGGCGCTTTAGCTCATTCTTGAGCTCGGTCATTCCCTGGCTCAGTGTTTCGAGCGCGCCAGACCTATCCCCGACCTCCCCGGACTGACTCTCCATCGCCATCGCGGCCTGCGCGACGCCGCCCCGCTGATCCTGTACGGCGCGGTTGATCCGCTGCACCATCTCGCGAATATCCTCGATGTTCAGTGTAATTCGCTTCGATGCGCCGTCCTGCTCTTGAACCATGCCTTTCACCTGTTGGGCCAGGTCGCGCATGGATCCCGAAGCGTTCATGACGAGATCGGATCCTCGCGTCTGCTCCTCCATGGAACCCCCGATCTCGCCCACCATGTTTCGCAGGCGTTCCATTGCATTGGCCACGGACCCTGCGCCTTTGCTCTGCTCGCTGGTTGCGCGGGCGATCTCGCCGATCATCTCGCCCGAACGCTGGGCGCTCTCTGTGATCCTCTCGAGCGAGCCGCCCGCCTCGTTAGAGAGGCGAACGCCCTCGGCGACCATCTGCGCGCCCTCCTGAACAGCGCCGACCGCATTTGAGGATTCATCCTGGACGGCCTTGATAAGCGTGCCGATCTCCTTCGTGCTGGCGCCGACCCGATCGGCCAGATCCTTTATCTGATCCGCCACCACC